>JAZRMK010000014.1:0-13495 GCA_045647525.1 Acutalibacteraceae bacterium | reverse complement strand
TGCTGTTTTTATCGTTTTTGAGCGAGGAGAAAATTTTGCTCACAAACGAATTAAAGTGTTCGATTGTTTCAGATAACGAAAATTCAATTCCACCCAAGCACATCACCGCAATAGTGCAGTGCTTAACAGAAATTTCCGACGTTTTCAGAACGCACATTGGAAAACCCTTGTCTGTTCCCCTTTGGAGCACAAAACTTTTGGCTCAAATATTCAGCATTATATAATGTATAATAAACAGTAAGTAATTCTTTTTATAAATTCAACTGTTATTCAAATATAACGAACGGAGAAAACTAATGGTAGAAATTATCGGCGTAAAATTCCGTACCGACGGAAGAGTATATTCATTCTCGCCCGCAGGCAGAAAATTCAAGGTCGGCGAATATGTAATCGTTACAACTTCAAGAGGAACCGAATGCGGTGAGGTTGCAAGCGAAAACCACAATATCCCCGACAGCCAGGTGATAGGCACCTTGAAAGAGGTTGTAAGACCTGCCAACGAAGAGGATCTGCACAGAATGAACGAAAACCGCAAAAAAGAGCGTATTGCTTTTGATTTTTGCGAAAAGAAAATTGAAGAGCGCAAGCTTGAAATGAAGTTGGTCGATGTTGAAATCGCCTTCGATGGAACCAAGATATTATTTTTCTTTACCGCCAACGGAAGAGTTGACTTCCGCGAGCTTGTAAAGGACCTCGCGGGCCACTTCCACACCCGAATTGAGCTAAGACAGATAGGTGTTCGCGACGAAGCCAAGATGATGGGCGGTTTGGGAATCTGCGGTCAACCCTTCTGTTGCCAGAGATTCTTGTCCGACTTCCAGCCGGTTTCGATAAAAATGGCAAAAGAGCAGGGCTTGTCGCTTAACCCTGCCAAAATTTCGGGCACCTGCGGCCGCTTGATGTGCTGTTTGAAATACGAGCAGGATGCATACGAGTATCTTAATAAAATCACTCCTCGCGTCGGCTCTTATGTTGATACACCCGAGGGCAAAGGCACGGTTACCGATGTCAGTCTGCTCACCGGCAAACTCAAAGTCGCTATCGACAACTCGGAGTCCCTTCCCGTTACCGTGAAGTTAGAGGATGTTACACTCATTCGAGGCACAAAGAACAAAAAATCTGCACCCATGCCGGAAGAGGATTTTTCCGATTTACAGGATTAAAAAAGAAAACCCGTGTGTTTTTAACACACGGGTTCTATAAACTAAAAATTATTCTTCTAAATAATCAAAATTCACACCTGAATTTTTTTAGGTCAACATGTCGGTCGTCTAAAAAAGCAACGCCGTCGGCTTTAAGAAGTTCAACCTGAATATTAGCGCCACCGAAGGCAAAGGCTTCTGACACCCTGCCAAAGCGATCAACAACGCGATAGCAAGGTATCTTGTCGGGTTCGGGGTTAACGTGCAACGCATAGCCGACCACCCTCGCCCATCGCGGATTGCCCGCCTTTAATGCAACTTGTCCGTATGTTGCAACCTTGCCTTTGGGTATCTGTTTTACAACCTCATATATTTTTTCAAAAACCGATTGTTGCGGTTCACTCATTTAATTTCAGGCACCTCCGGATAAACTCCGTTCATAATTTTTTCAAGATCAACACCCGTTTGTTCTTTGGCTGTTGAGAAGACTATCTGAGTCTGTGTTCTGCCAAAGGTCTGCAACTGACCGATAAAAACATCCAGTGCTTCGGTGCTTTCAAACACAACCTTTATAAGCATTGAATAATCGCCGGTTACACAGTTGCACTCCAACACATTTGGGTGTTCCTTAATGAAAGGATAAAAGACAGTCTTTTGCGCGGGTTGCACTTCAAGGTTTATAAACGCTGTGATGGGATAACCCAACATCTTATGATTGACCTTGACACCGTATCCGCTTATAATTCCGCTTTTCTCCAGCCTTTCTATACGCGCCGCGGTTGCAGGCGAGGAGAGAAAAACTTTTTCCGCCAACTGCTTTAACGGCATTCTGGCGTCTTCCTGCAAAAGACTTATTAAACGATAATCTATTTTATCCATACTAACCCCTCTTATACCTAATTTTATTAGGTTTATTTTAACATTTGTTGCATTTTGTGTCAACTTTCATTTTTTTAATAAACTAAACAGGCAATTCAGGAGTTCTTATGTTAAACATCGAAAAAAGCTGTTGTTTTACCGGCTACCGCCCCGAAAAATTTAATTTTCCTTTTAACACCTCATCGCAACAATATGTACAACTTGTCGGACGTCTATTGTCGGGAGTAGTTAAGAAAATCAACCTTGGTTGCACAACCTTTTACACCGGCATGGCACGGGGATTTGATATTCTTGCAGCCGAGCAGGTTGCCGCCATAAAACTCCGGCGACCCGAAATCAAGTTGGTTGCCGTCGTTCCTTTCAACAATATGCAACTGTCATTTTCGCCCGAATGGCGCGAAAGATTTGACCGCGTTTTGTCGGAGTGTGACGAAGTTGTAATACTCAACGAAAAGTACGAAAAATGGGTCTACCAACAACGCAACGAATATATGGTAGACCGTTGCCGCCACGTTATCTGTTATTTCGACGGTTCCAAGGGCGGCACCGCCAACACCGTAAAGTACGCACTGGCACACTGCCGAGAAATCGAAAACATCTGCGAAAAGCATCCTTTTTCCGATGAAATGATAGAATACAGCGCTTTTTATAAACTGATTCCGCCCGACGAAGAATGATTTAAGCAAAACAGTCGCACAAACTTTTGTTTGTGCGACTGTTTTATTCTTCAAAAATCTTCCAATAATATTTTCGGTTGGCAACTGGAAAATCCGAAAGGACGCCGTGTTCGGGGTCGTAAAACCGACCGTCAAAGTAGAGCGACCAATGCCAGCACCGCGGCGTTTCAAGGCTTAAAATGCATATTTTCGGCAGTTCATCCTTGCTGTTCACCTGCACACGCTCGGTCGAATGCTTTATTTCAAACCTTTCCAGAGCCGAAAACATATCTTTAAGCGTTGTCTCTCTTTCTGTCCCGACAACCGATATTACCTCTTCTACCGTTTTATCTGCGAGCATCGCCAATACCGCTTGACCACACTGTAAGTCATTTGGTTCTTTTATATATATCGGGTTACTTGTCAGCATTTTCTACCTCTTAACTTTAAAAAAATCCTGCAACAGTGCACTGCACTCCTCTTCCAGAATGCCCGCCCACACCTCAGGTTTATGATTAAACGGAAGATTAAAAAGGTTGACCACCGAGTCGCATGCACCGCCCTTTGAATCAGTAGCGCCATAGACCACCTTTTCGACCCTCGCGTTGATAATTGCGCCCGCGCACATAGGACACGGTTCCAGTGTAACATATAAGGTGCAACCTTCAAGTCGCCAACAGCCCAACACCTCACAAGCCTTTTCAATAGCTTCTATTTCTGCGTGGTGAGTCGCTTTTTGCAACCGCTCACGTCGGTTTCTGCCCACCGAGATAATCTCACCATCTTTAACAACAACCGCGCCGACCGGCACCTCGCCTTCGTTACCGGCAAGAACCGCCTGCTCCAACGCCGCCTTCATAAAATAGGTCATATTTTTAACGTTTTCGTTCATAATATTTCCTTTCAATCAAAGCCACTGGATCTGAACAATTCTAACGACCGCAAACGCCGCAAAAACCAAAAAGCCTATCGATGTAAAGAAGTTGCGCGCAACAAACAAAGTGTCGTCCGAGCGCTCGCTGCTTAGTCTTAACGCACCTTTATCACGATGCAGCAAAAGTACCAGACCGCACAGTCCCACCAAAAGCATCGCCAAAAAGTACAATCCGTAGACCACCGTTTGCGTAAGCGGTGAAAGGCCCGCAGTTGACATCGACAAAATCACCGACATCGCATTGTTTACACAGTGGACCACCATCGCAGGCACTACCGAGTCGGTATAAACCGTGATATACGCAAGATAAATTCCCAAAAGGAACGTAAATGGAATTTGACGCAGATTTCCGTGAAGCAAGGAGAACAGAATAGCGTTGGAGATTATCGCAAAACCGTCACTTGTATATTTGCGTGCCGTTCCCAAAAGCACGCCACGAAACGCAAATTCCTCCATAACCGCAGGAATAACACCAACACAAATCAAGTAAATGACAAGCGATTTAATACCCTGTCCGTAACCGATGGACGGATCCACCACCTGCTCACCCGAAACCGAGGTAAAGAAATTGGCAAAAACGTTGTTAAGGTAGTTTGCTATCATACAAACGCCAAATCCGAGCATTATACAAGGCAACGCCCTACCCGACTTGCATTTTTTAATATTAGTTGTTTTAGATAACGGCTGACCTGTGATCTTTGCAGTCAGAAGAAACGGCAACGACAAGAGTGTGACGCTCAAAAATCCGTTGAAAATATAATTAAAATCGATGTCGCGAACTATTAAGTCGGTGCTTTTTGTTCCGATACACAACTGCAAAATGATAACCAACGCAAAAACAAACACCTCGCCCAAAACCCAAAACATAATAAGCGGTAATGTTGACGCGTTGGAAAGCCTTTTTATCTCTCTTGCTCTTTCCTTTTTTTGCGGATCTTCTCCAAATCCGAATCCGCCGTCATTGTAAAAACGGCCGTTCGGTAAATCTTCCATCAACACAGTCTGCAAAACGGGTTCTTTATATTCATTTTCATTGTTTTGGGTTTCGTTATAAAAGCCGTCATTATTTTGTGTTGCCACGGAATATTCCTCCATCTGTAAATTTGTTTCGCTTATATTTCAAAAATGCCCAAATTTTGTGCAATTTAACTAAAATCGGGAAAACTTATCACCCAAAACTGAACAACTTTATAAAACTTGCATAAATTTTAGGCAATATTTTTTTATAATAGGTATTGCATTATATGCACACTTGTGATAATATAATTATGAATTATTGTATTATTGTGTTACCACGGTAAAGTGTTGCCTCAAAAAAACACAACTCTTTATAATTATAATAAGGTAAACGCAAATAATAATCAATGAATATTTAATGAATTTTATAAAATCATTACATTGGAGTGGATAATAATGTACACTATCAAAGAAATTCACGAGCTTATCGGCAACAAGTTAAAGCACAATTTCGGTGTTTCTCCCGAGCAGGCTTCCGACGAGCTCTTCTACAAAGCAACGGTTCTTGCGCTTTTAGACCTTATGCGTGAGCGCCGTGCAGGTTTCAGAAACGAAATCTCCGAGAAAGAAAGCAAGATGGTTTACTATCTTTCTATGGAATTCTTGATGGGCCGCAGTCTTAAAAACAACCTTTTCAACATGGGTGTTACCGAGACTTTTGAAAAAGCTCTTAAAAAATACGGTGTAAAACTCGATAAACTTTACGAGCTCGAACCCGATGCAGGTTTAGGTAACGGCGGTTTAGGCCGTCTTGCAGCCTGCTTCCTCGACGGTCTTACTTCAAGCGGTTACCCCGCAATGGGCTACTGCATTAAATACGAATTTGGTATCTTCCGTCAAAAGTTTGTTGACGGTTGGCAGACCGAAATGCCTGACTTCTGGTTGCCCGGCGGCAGTGTATGGCTTGAACGCCGTGACGCATCAGTTGTTGATGTTAACTTCGGCGGCGAAATCAAGGAGTCCTGGGACGGCAACCACCACAACATAGAAGTTGTCAACACCACTACTGTAAAGGCAGTTCCTTACGACCTTATGGTTGCCGGCGCTGACGGCAAAAGTGTCAACGTTCTCCGTCTTTGGAGCTCCGAAACACCCGCTATCGATATGACCGCATTCAACCGCGGTAATTATGCAAAAGCTCTTGAACATCAGGCAATGAGCGAAGTTATCAGCAAGGTTCTTTACCCCGAAGATAACCACCCCGAAGGTAAAATGCTCCGACTCCGTCAGCAGTATTTCCTTGTTTCTGCCTCTATTCAGGACATTTTGCAGAGACATTTAAGAAAATACGGCACTCTCGACAACCTGCCCGAGAAGGCTGCTATCCATATCAACGATACTCACCCTGCTCTTGTTATCCCTGAGCTTATGCGTTATCTGCTCGATTTCTGCGGCTACACTTGGGATAAGGCTTGGGATATTGTAAAACGTACAACCGCCTACACCAACCACACCATTATGCGTGAGGCTTTGGAGTGCTGGCAGGTTGATATGTTCCGTTCGTTGCTCCCCAGAATCTATCAGATCGTTACCGAAATCGACAACCGTTTCCGTTACGAAATGTGGGATAAAACCCACGATGACGGTTACGTAGCAAGAACCGCTATCATTGAGGGTGGATTCGTTAAAATGGCTAACCTCTGTGTTGCCACCTGCCACAGCGTCAACGGTGTTTCCCGTTTGCACAGTGAAATTCTTAAAGACAACCTCTTCAACGACTACTATCGCGTAACCCCGGAAAAGTTTACCAACGTTACAAACGGTATTGCTTTCCGCCGTTGGTTGTGCCAGTCTAACCCCGAACTTAACAAACTCCTTTGCGAGTGCATCGGCGACGAGTTTATTTTAAACAACGCAAAACTCAAAGTTTTTGAGAAATTTGCCGACGACAAGGACGTTCTTTTGCGCTTGAAGGATATCAAACGCGGCAATAAAGAGCGTTTTGCAAAGTTTGTTAAGAACGAGTATGGCGTTTTGCTCAACCCCGACTCTATCTTCGATATGCAGGTAAAACGTCTGCACGAGTACAAACGTCAGCACCTCAATGCTCTCCACATTATCTCGGATTATCTCGAAATCAAGGATAACCCCAACGCAGATTTCACACCCAAGACCTATATCTTCGGTGCAAAAGCTGCTCCCGGTTACTACCTTGCAAAGCAGATTATTCATATGATTCACTCTTTGGCAAAGGTTATTGAAAATGACCCTGATGTTAAGGATAAAATCAAAATTTTGTTTGTTGAGGACTACCGCGTAACAATGGCAGAACTTATGATTCCTTCTGCCGATATTTCCGAGCAGATTTCTTTGGCTTCGACCGAGGCTTCGGGCAAGGGTAATATGAAGTTGATGCTCAACGGTGCCATCACAATGGGTACCGAGGACGGTGCCAACGTTGAAATTCACGAGGCTGTTGGTGACGACAACATCATTATTTTCGGTATGAGAACACCGCAGGTCTTGAAGTCACAGGCTCACCACAACCCTTGGGAATATTATAACAACAACGCAAAGCTCCGCAGAGCTGTTGAATTTATTGCAGGCGGCATTGGCGGCAACTACTTCCCCGACTTAGTAAGAGCTTTAAGGGATTCCGACTACTATATGGCTTTTGCTGATTTTGAGGACTACTGCCAGGCACAGAGCAAAGCATCTGAACTTTACTGCGACACTATGAAGTGGCAGAAAATGAGTTTGATGAACATTGCGAACGCAGGCATCTTCTCGGCAGACCGCTCTATCTACGATTATGCAACAAAGATCTGGGATGTAAAACCTTTGGGTAAATAATTTTAGTCACAAAAAGCACCGTTTTTTAGGAACGGTGCTTTTTTATCTTGTTTTGTAATTCTGAGCGAAATGAATAATCCAATCATCTTTTTAAAAACACCTCAAGATCCTTCACTATCGTTCATTATCACCATAAAATTAACATTTTGGTAAGAGCAACCACCTAATTTTATTTTCTTCTTGTCTTTTTATTTTTATTATAGTATTATAATTTTTAAGTGTATTGAAAGGACGTGAATTCATGCTTATTATGTCGGTCGATGTGGGCACCGCACGAACCGGTGTGGCTTTAAGTGACAACGGCGAATCTTTCGCATTTCCGAAAGGTGTTATAACCGAATATAACCGCGAAAAACTTATTTTAAAACTCGCCGACAAAGCAAAGGAACTCGGTGCCGAAATGATAGTTGTCGGATATCCTAAGAATATGGACGGTTCGGAAGGTTTTAAAGCACAGGAATGTGCTGCCGCAGCAGAGGCTCTCAAAAACGCCACAGGTCTGCCTGTCGAGCTTTGGGACGAACGCTGCACCACTGTCAGTGCCCATACAGCGCTTAATTTTACCGATACAAGAGGTAAAAAAAGAAAACAGATAGTTGATGCTGTTGCAGCAACCATTATTTTAGAGGACTTTTTGAGACACAGAAAGAACACAATAGGCAAATAACTGTTGTAATAAAGTTTATTTTGTGATAAAATTCTTTTATTAAATTTCCGGAGGCTACTTTATGTCAGGACATTCTAAATGGAGTACAATCAAAAGAAAAAAAGAAAAAATCGACCAGGCAAGAGCTAAGGTCTTCACACGTATCGGCCGCGAACTTACAATGGTCGTTAAAGCAGGCGGTCCCGACCCCAACGTTAACGGCAAATTGAAGGATGTTATAGCCAAAGCAAAGGCTAACAACGTTCCTAATGATAATATTGACCGTATCATTAAAAAGGCCGCAGGCGAGCAGGGCGGTGCTGATTACGAGCATCTCGTCTACGAAGGCTACGGTCCTTGCGGAATTGCTGTTATTGTTGACACCTTGACCGACAACCGTAACCGTACCGCAGGCGAAATGCGTCACTATTTTGATAAGTGCGGCGGTAATTTAGGTCAGTCGGGCTCGGTTATGTTTATGTTTGAATATAAAGGTCTTATCGTTATCGAGGGTGAAGGCTTGGATGAGGATAAGGTTATGGAGGACGCTTTGGAAGCAGGTGCCGAGGACTTTAATTTCGACGGTGATATCTTTGAGATTTCCACAGATGTTAACTCGGTTGGTGCAGTAAGTGAGGTTTTGAGTGAAAAAGGATATACCTTCCTTTCGGCAGAACCTACCTATGTTCCCGCCACCACCTCTGCTATTGATGATCCCGAAATGGCTGCTAAAATGGAAAAACTCATTGATATGCTTGAAGAGAACGATGACGTTCAGAATGTTTGGCACAACTGGGAAAATGACGGCGAATAATGTTGTTTTAACGGATTATTAAAGATATATTTATAAAATTTCTATTGCTTTTTTTAAAAAGTGTGTTAGAATTAGTTTGTAATCTAATTACTGAAATATCTTTTCGGAGGTGTATTTTCAATGGCATACAAAATTACTGACGATTGTATCAAGTGCGGTGCTTGTGCTGCTTCTTGTCCTGTTGAGGCTATCAGCGAAGGTGACGATAAATTCGTTATCGATGCAGATGCTTGCTTGGATTGCGGAGCTTGCGCAGACGGTTGCCCCGTAGAGTGCATTACCCAGGCTTAATCACTTCTTGACACAAACATATTAAAAGAGCAGAAGCTTTTAGCTTCTGCTCTTTTTTTACATTTTTGAATTTTTAAAGTTTATTTTAATATTTTTTTGTTCCAAACTCTATGTTTGACAATTTATTTTACCACAAAAAATATAATAAAAATCACCTTTGATTTTTAAAAATTCAGAGGTGATTTTTATATTGAAAACGTCAAAAAAGTTGTATGTTTTTTGTTGATTTTTCATCGATTTTTTATGTCTTTTTTGTTGAAAAAAAGTCTGTTTTATGATATACTTTTTTATAGGTATTATTATGCCTTTTTTTACTGCGTTTTTCTCCCTTTATTTAAATAAATTTAAATAAAGAATTTTTATAAATTTACTTTGGAAGGAATAAAAAATGGCTATTGACAGCGTAAAGGAATTATGGAACAAAATTTTAGAGGATTGCAAAGAAAATCAAAAAATCACAGAGGTTGGTATAAACGTTTGGATGGATGACTTCTACCCTGAACAGGGTGACGATGGTGTTTTCTATCTTATTACAGGAAGTCAGTATAAAAAGAAAACTGTTGATGCTTATTACAGAGCAATTTTGGAGGATTCTTTGGCTGCTGTTTGCGGAATTCCTATGAAAATAGAAATTGTTGTCCGTGAAGAAAAGGTTTCAAACACTTCTATTTTAACCGATAAAAAAGAAGGCTACACCTTTGAAAATTTTGTTGTCGGTTCTTCAAACAAATTTGCTCATGCTGCAGCAATGGCAGTTGCCGATAATCCTTCGGAAAATATTTACAATCCTTTGTTTATTTACGGAAATTCCGGTGTTGGTAAAACCCATATTATCAAAGCATTAAAAAACAGTGTAGAGGCAAATTTTAAAGATAAAAAGGTTCTTTATATAAGCGGTGAGGAATTTGTTAACGAATTGGTTATTGCCATACGTAATCAGACTACCGACCTTTTCCACGACCGTTTCCGTTCGGTTGATGTTTTACTTATCGACGATATTCATTTTATTGCCGGTAAAGATTATGCTCAGGAAGAGTTTTTTAACACCTTTAATGCTCTTTATCCGGAAAAACAGATAGTTTTGACTTCCGACCGTCCTCCCAGAGAAATTAAAACTCTCGAAGAAAGATTAAGGTCGAGATTCGAAAGCGGAATTATCGCTGATATGTCTCCCCCAGATTTTGAAACAAGAGTAGGAATTTTAAAATCAAAGTCCGAACAGTTGAATTTGGAAATTGATGATGATGTTATTTATTTCATAGCCGACCAGGTTAAAAGTAATATAAGACAGTTGGAAGGAATTATAAAAAAATTACAGGCTTATGTTACTATTCATTCCAATAAATTAAACTTACCATTGGTTCAAAGTTATATCAGAGATGTTGTTAATGAAACAATGCCTGATCCTGTAACGGTTGAAAAAATAGTCGAAGAAGTATCGAGAACTTATAACGTTTCTACTGAAGATATTTTTTCTAAAAAGAAATCTGCAGATATTGCAAAAGCAAGACAAATTTCTATTTACATTGTTCACACAGTTATGGGTCTTTCTTCTACCGAAATTGGAAAGAAATTTAATAAAGACCATACAACCATTCTCTATACCACCGATAAGATAAAGAAACTTATAAAACAAAACGAAATGGAAAAACGTCTTATCGAAGATATTATCAAAAATGTTAATTCTTAAATTGTTTACATGAGTTGACATAAAATTGAAAGTTTTCCACATTTCAACAAGAATTTATTAAATTTTATAAACAGGTGTGTGAATAATAAAAATTTAACAAAGTTATTAACAAATTATTAAGATTTAAAAAATAATAATTATTGGCTTAAAACTCCTTGTTTAATCGTAAATTTTTAAATATTCACAATTTCCACAAGGCTACTATAACTACTATTTTTATATTACTTATTTAAAGAAAGGATTTTTTAAAAATGAGATTTTTGGTATCACGCGAAAAATTATGCGAAGCAGTTACTAATCTTTCGAGAGCTGTAGCAACAAAGGCTACATTTCCTGTTTTGGAAGGTATTCATATGACTGCTTCAAAAGACGGTCTTAAAATGATGGCATATAATTTGGAAGTAGGAATGACCAAAACTATCGACATAAATTGCGCTGAAGAAGGAAGTATTGTTTTTAAAGCAAAACTTCTTGGTGATATTTTAAGAAGCCTTTCGGGTGATACTGTATCTTTTGAAGTAAATGACCGTTTAGTTTGTAAAATAAAATCAGAAACAACGATGTTTGATATTATGGGTATGCCGGCAGAAGATTTTCCTGAAATGCCTACAATTGATGACTGTGAAGAAATTTCTTTCCCTTGCGAGACATTGAAGTCAATGGTTCGTCAAACTGTTTTTGCATGTGCTGCTGCCGATGCACAAAAACCAATTCTCACAGGTCTTTTATTTGATATTGAAGAAGATAATGTAAAAATAGTCGGTGTTGACGGTTTTAGATTAGCAGTTAGAAAAGAAAATATAAAATTAGGAAAAACTCTTTCTTTTGTAATTTCTGCAAAAACAATAAACGAAGCTGTTAAAATTATTAAAGATGATGAAGAAAATGTTAACTTCTTTATAGGTCGCCGTCATATTGCATTAAATGTTGACGGATATTCTATTATTTCAAGAAAAATTGAGGGCGAATTTATAAATTATAAAAAGATTATGCCTTCTTCTTACGCAACAACAGCAAAAATAAACACAAAAGATCTTGTTTCAATTATTGAAAGAATTTCTCTTGTTATAAACGATCAGATAAAAACAATAATGCGTTGCAGTATTAAAGCAGATGAAATGGTATATTCATGTGCTACTGCTGTTGGTAAGGTAACTGATATTTACAAAACCGAAGTTACAGGGGAAGAATTTGAAATCGGTATAAATAACAGATTCTTAACCGATGCATTAAAAGCTTGTGAAACTGATGAAGTAACAATGAATTTTAACGGTTCTTTCTCGTCAATAATAATATTACCAAAAGAAGGCGATGACTTTATTTATATGGTTATGCCTATGAGATTGAAGGCTGAATAATGGAAACTGTAAAAATTCACACTGAATACATAAAACTCGATGATTTATTAAAATTTGCAGGAATTTTAGGTTCCGGAGGACAAGCCAAAGCAGTTATATTAGATGGTCTTGTAAAGGTAAACGGTGAAGTTTGTACTATGAGAGGAAAAAAACTTCGCGGTGGAGAGATCGTTGAGTTTGACCGATTTAAAATTAAGGTTGAAAAAACTTAAATGGTCATAAAAAAGATAAAAGTTCAAAATTTCAGAAACATTGAAGAAATTGAAATTGAACCGACAGACGGAATAAATGTTATTTACGGACAGAATGCCCAAGGAAAAACTAATCTTATAGAGGCTCTGTGGTGTTTTACAGGCGCTAAAAGTTTTAGAGGAAGTAAAGACTCGGAGTTGGTTAATTTAAACGCTGTAAAAGCAAAATTAGAGCTTTCTTTTTATGATAATAACCGTGAGCAAGAGTGTGTTATTGAAATTGATGGTAAAAGAAAAGCAATTTTAAATGGTGTTGAATATAAATCCGCAGCATCTATTGCGGGTAATATAAATGCCGTTATATTTTCACCTCTTGATATAAATATCATAAAAGACGGACCTGCTGTAAGAAGAAGGTTTTTAGATTTATCCTTAGGCCAGATATATCCCAGATATATTGATGTTTTACGACGTTATAACAGAGCATTAGAGCAAAGAAATAAAATTTTAAAAGATATAAAATTTAATCCTATGTTAGAAGAATTTCTTGATGATTTTGAAAATGAATTAAGTGTTTTAGGTTTTGAAATTATTGAATTCAGAAAAAAACACATCGAGAAATTAAAACAATTTTTACCTAAAATTTTCGAAGGAATTTCGGAGGGTAAAGAGAAAATCGAAATAAAATATGAAACCTCGGTTGGAAATAGTCAAGAGGAGTTTAGAAAAAATCTTATTGACAGCCGAAAAAATGATATTTATTCATTAAATACATCAATAGGCCCTCACCGAGATGAAATGATGATCTCAATAAACGGTTTAAGTGCAAAGACCTTTGGTTCTCAGGGTCAAAAAAGGTCGGCAGCAATATCATTAAAATTAGCGGAATCGGCAGTAATATCCGCAATTACAGGCAAAAAGCCGATAGCTTTACTTGATGATGTTATGAGCGAGCTTGATTTGTCCCGTCAGAATTACATTTTAAACCATATAAAAGAATGGCAAGTTTTTATTACCTGCTGCGATCCAAACAACATAAAAGGTTTGGAAAAAGGAAAGGTTTTCTTGATTGAAAACGGAAGAT
>JAZRMK010000013.1:0-2099 GCA_045647525.1 Acutalibacteraceae bacterium | reverse complement strand
TCTTTCCGCCGTGCAATGAAACTTGCTATGGGACGTGCAATGCGTCTTGGCGCAAAGGGTATTAAAACTCAGTGCTCCGGCCGTCTTGGCGGTGCTGAAATCGCTCGTTCAGAGCATTATCATGAAGGTACTATCCCGCTTCAGACTATCCGTGCAGATATTGACTACGGTGTAGCAGAGGCTCACACCACCTACGGTCGTATCGGCGTTAAGGTTTGGATTTATCAGGGTGAAGTTCTTCAGGATGCTCGTCGTCAGAGCAAAAGAGAAGGAGGTTCCCGCTAATGTTATTACCGAAGCGTGTTAAATATCGCCGCGTACACCGTGGTCGTTTGACCGGTACCGCACTTAGAGGTAACAAGGTTACCTATGGTGATTTCGGTCTTCAGGCTTTAGAGCCCGCGTGGATTACCTCTAACCAGATCGAAGCAGCCCGTATTGCTATGACTCGTTACATTAAGCGTGGCGGTCAGGTATGGATTAAAATTTTCCCCGATAAGCCTATCACAGAGAAACCCGCTGAAACCCGAATGGGTTCCGGTAAAGGTTCTCCGGAATATTGGGTAGCAGTTGTAAAGCCCGGCCGTGTTATGTTTGAAATAGCCGGTGTTGACGTTGAAGTAGCCCGTGAGGCTCTGCGTCTCGCAGCCAACAAGCTTCCTATCAAATGTAAGTTTGTTGAGAAAGAAAAGGGTGGTGAGCAGTAATGAATGTTAAGGAAATCAGAGAAAAGACCGCAGCAGAACTTAACGAAACACTCGATTCTTTAAAGAAAGAATTGTTCCGTCTGCGTTTCCAAAACGCCATTAATCAGCTCGAAAACCCCATGCGTATCAGCGCTGTTAAAAAGGATATTGCTAAAGTGAAGACTGTTCTTCGCGAGCGCGAAATCCAGGAAACCAGCGCTAACTCGTAAGAAAGGCAGGTAAGTAGCTGTGAGCGAAAGAAACCTTCGTAAAACAAGAGTTGGCAAGGTTGTCAGCAATAAAATGGATAAAACTATCGTAGTTTCCATCGAAGACAACGTTAAGCATCCGCTCTATAAGAAAATCATTAAGAATACTGTTAAGCTGAAGGCACACGATGAGAATAATGAGTGTAACATCGGCGACAGAGTTCTCGTGATGGAGACCCGTCCTCTTTCTAAGGATAAGAGATGGCGTCTTGTTGAAATCATCGAGAAGGCTAAATAACATTCTTTGTTAAGGAGGAAAACACTGTGATACAACAGCAGAGTTACCTCAAGGTTGCCGACAACACTGGTGCAAAAGAAATTATGTGCATTCGAGTATTGGGCGGCTCCGGCAGGAGGTATGCAAATATTGGCGACGTCATCGTAGCTTCCGTTAAGAAAGCTGCTCCGGGCGGAACAGTTAAGAAGGGCGATGTAGTTAAAGCCGTTGTAGTACGTTCAGCCAAAGGTATCCGTCGTGCAGACGGCACCTACATTAGATTTGACGAAAACGCAGCAGTTCTGATTCGTGATGATAAAAACCCCCGTGGTACACGTATCTTTGGACCGGTTGCTCGTGAGCTTCGTGAGAAGGAATATACAAAGATTCTTTCTCTTGCTCCCGAAGTACTCTAATGGGAGGTTGGAACGTATGAACATTAAAACAGGAGATACCGTTGTTCTTCTTACAGGCAACGAAAAGTATCGTGGTAAATCCGGTAAGGTTCTAGCCGTTAGTCCTAAAGAGGATAAGGTTATTGTAGAGGGCATCAACGTTGTTAAAAAGCACGTTAAACCCCGCAAGGCCGGCGATCCCTCCGGTATTATTGAAACAGAAGCAGCTATCTACGCTTCCAAGGTGCAGCTTGTTTGCCCTAAGTGTGGAAAACCCACCCGCGTAGGTCACAAGATTTACGCTGATGGCAAAAAGGACCGCGTTTGTAAGAAGTGCGGCGAAACCTTTTAAGTAAGGAGGAAATGACATGGCAAGGCTTAAGGACGATTATAAAGCAAATGTCGCTCCTGCGCTGATGAGCAAATTCAACTATAAGAGCGTCATGCAGATCCCCAAGCTCGATAAGGTTGTTATCAACGTAGGTGCCGGCGAGGCAAAAGACAATTCTAAAGCAATTGATGCAATTATGGA
>JAZRMK010000012.1:0-14725 GCA_045647525.1 Acutalibacteraceae bacterium | reverse complement strand
AGAGTTGTCTTCCTTAAGACCGCTTGGCCTCCGACTTAGCATTTTTTGTTATTGAATAGATTTAAAATAATCAACAATGCCTTGCGTCATAGCTACGGCATTCTTTTTGTTGAACTCGGCATCTATCATCAAGTCGAAGTTTTTGCCGTTTGTTATAAATCCATTTTCTGTAAGAACAACCGGAGCGTTGGTTGTTCTTGACAGGAAAAATGGGTGCCATTTTGTGCCACTCCATTTAGAAACAGGGAAGATACTGTCACTGCCAAAAGTGTTATACGATTTATATAAAATTTTAGCAGCATCAGCAGAATATGCGTTGTAATGGTAGCTTATAAAACCGTTGGGAGAAGATGAACCAGATGCATTTCGGTGAATAGCCAATACATAATCCGGCTTAGTATCCCTGAGCATTGCTATTCGTTCGCTGCTGCTCAAAGTTGAATCATCATCACGTGTCATAATTACCGTTGCACCGATCGATTCAAGCTCCTTTTTAATTTCACGTGCGAGGAAAAGGTTAAGATATGCTTCCGAGAAGTTTTTGTTAGAACCCAATGCACCGCAATCAGAACCGCCGTGACCTGCATCAAGCATAACGGTAACACCGCTTAGGTCATAGCCGTATTTATTGTTGGCGGCAGTAATTCTTGCAGGATTGAGGAATTCAAAAACAAGCTGACCTTCACTGTTGTATCTTGCATACCAACCGAAGAATTTGCCTGTGTTTTTAAGATAAAGTCTTAAAGTGTGGTCGGAAGTGTTTTTGATCCATTCAGCCTTTGAGAAAATTAAATTTCCTTCGGGAATGGAAATATCACCCTCAACAACTGTGGCGTAGCAGAAGGTTATGTCAATATAACGGAATGTTGATGACTTAATGGTGTAATCGCGGTTGTCACCGTCACCCTCGTTAGTATAACTCTGCGGTCCGATATGGAAAAGGAACGGAGCCTTCCAGTCAACATTGAGCGTTAGCATTGTATGGGTGGTTCCGGTTGTGAACGATGCCACCTCTATTGCGTTGGTAGAGGGAAGGCTGGTCTTCGTTACTTTAAGATTACTTGCATAAAGCATCTTACCGTAACGAAGTGTTCTCAGAGTTGAACCGCCAACAGATGTTGTTGATGCGGAACAGTGGTCAACAGTACCTGCCGGCAGGTAGTTGTTGGTAGGTCTTGACCAATCGTCAGGCTCGCCGATATTGAAAACCTCTGCCTGTGTATTGGTGACTTCGGCAACATAACCGCCACCTACGTCAACATAGTTTCCACCCTCGGGAGTCTCGCCGGGCAGGTCAACTTGGGTCTTTTCAACAGTTATCTTAGCAGCAGTTTTGCTTTCGTTACCGTACTTTGATTTAACGTTAAATACAATATTGCCCAACGATTTATCACTGTCATAAAAGTGGGGCAGGGTGAAACTACCGCGGTAGTTACTGTATTCGCCTGCAACATCACCGTTGATATCAAGAATAACCTCTTCTTTCAAGGTGATTTCGGTACCGTTTAACTTTGCGGTTACGGTACTGCCCGATATTGCAACCATTGAAACCGTGACGGTTGAACCACCGGATACGGTTGTGGATTTTGTAGGTTCATATTCTTTTATGATAACTTTTTTATAGGTTATTTTGTATGTCTTGGTAGAACCTTTGTGTTGGAGTGTGAAGGTATTAAGACCTAACTTTAAATCAAGGTCGAGGGAGAAGTAACCGTACTTGTTTCGTTCTACTGCTTCACCGTTCAAGGTTAATGAAAATTCTGGGTCGGAAGCACCGATAAGAGCTACACGATCTTCGTATGTAGTATAGGTTTGTTTTTTTGGCGAAGTGACATTAAGATTTGTCAAAACGTAGTCAAGCGAAATTTGACCCGAAAGGAATTTTATGACAGCTTGACGGCTCTCGGTCGTGTCGTTCACAAAGGCACTGTAACTTGAAATAAGGAAATTTGAACTACCTTTTTCACCTAAAACCATAAGTTGTTTAACTATCTGGTCAGGACTTGTCCAACCCGAAGCACCTGAGCCTACCTTTTTATAATCAACCTCGTGGTAAATTTCGGTTTCACCAAAATTGTATGAATCAAAGAAATCAATGACATCTTCAAAACCTACGGGTGAATTCAAGGTAGAGAAGGAGTTGTTGACAATTACAAAGTCGGCAACTTTTTGCTGTACAATATCGATGAAATCGACCGTTGAATCGGCAGGGAAGAGTGTTTCTGCGGTAGTGCCGACAAGATGGTGTGAATCAATATAAATACCTGTATAAAGTGAACTATCGGCGTCGAGGACAGCATTGTAGTACGCGCTGATTGCAGTTGTTACTTTGGATTGAACATACTCGTTGTAACTCAATCTTGAACCGGAATTGATATATTCATCGTAAGAAATATCATCGTTTTTTAAAGAAAAGTTTTTCAGAATAAGTATATCACAGTTGTTTATCACCGATTCGGACGATAAAAATGTTGAAATGTTGATAATATCGGTGATGTGTGCAATATGGGTTTCTGCCAAAGCACCGAGGTCAACGGTCAAAGCAATATTCATATCGTGCGTTTTTGCATATTCGTAAATATGCTCTAACAATCCACTGCATTTTGCTACACCGAAATTATTCTCACAAATAATTCCACCGTCATAGTTAAGAAGTACATTTACAGTGTTAAGTCTGTCTTCGTACATTTTATCAATAAGCGCTTCGACGGCTTTTGATGCAGTGTCGAATGTGTACGCATCGTCTGTTAAAAAGTCCTTTCCCGGAACTATCATAGCACTTTTGATGGAAACAGGCTCATCCTTGCTAACCGTTATAGGTGATTTGTCAATGACGATTGTGTCTGAAACGTAACCGTGTGAGGCGTCAGTGCCGGCAGGTATGTCGCTTGTTCCTGATAATAGTTTAGAACCGGAATTAAATAAATTTAGTTTCTCTATCGCGACATAAGAACAACTGAATACCAACGCCAGTGCCAGAAGAATAGGCACGACGGTTCTTATTACCGCAGATGAAATTATTTTTTCGTTAGGAGTTCTCAAATTCTTCATCCTTTATTTTAAATCTTTGAATACTTCCTTAAAATTAGCGGTCTGTTGTTTTTCGCGAGTTGATGTGCCAAAAACATCACAATACGAGAAAAGAACAACACCGTCAGCTTTTTGTTTATACGCATCGGAGGTCTGCCTTGCAATTATGTCGTTATTGTTGAGCCATTCATTGTAACCTTCGCTTTGGTCAGTAATCCTGTAATTACCAAGACCGATATAGATATCGACAGTTTTCAGTCTGCTTAAACTCATCCACTGATTAAGCAAGGCGGTGTAGGTGTATTTAGAGTTGGGATATTCATATCCGTAGTAGATCTGAGGTATGATGTAATCGATATAACCGGTAGTACTCATCCATTTTTCAACGTCTGCATAAAGTTCGTTATAATTGCGGGTAATATTACCTGCGGGGCTTATTCCAAACTCTAAACCGCTGAATGAATGCACCGCGGAATAAAGCTTTCTTACAAGAGTGTTGACGTTTTCTCTTCGCCAATTTGCCAAAGACATAGTACCGCCGTTTGAACTATAACGATTATATTCTATGCTGTCAAATGAAGAATCGGTAGTTGGGTAGAAGTAGTCATCAATATGTATACCGTCAACGTCGTAGTTTTCGCATATTTCTTTAATACCGTTAACTATTAAATCCTGAACTTCAGATACCGCGGGATTATAATAAAGACCTTTGCGATTCGAAGAGTCAGTTGCGGTAAGAACATTTCTGTCATTTGCAGTGTTGTTGTCAGTAAGCCATTTTTTTGCGGGGTTGGAGTCGGCAAGTGAAGTTAAACTTGTAGATGTAGCCGAAATTCTGTAAGGATTAACCCATGCGTGAATTTTAAGGCCTTTGCTGTGTGCAACGCTGACCATTATCTCCAACGGGTCGTATCCGGGGTCTTTGCCTTCGGTTCCGGTGAGATATTTACTGTACGGGAAATATGACGACTTATAGAGCGCATCACCGTTTGGTCTTACATGACAAAATACCGAAGTTGCGCCAAGCGATTTTGCGTTGGTGAACATTGTTGTAACAAGTGAAGTGAATTGTTGCTTAGTCATACCTTGCAAACCATTGTCGGTAAGGTCAAAAATTGAAATCCATATAGATGCAGTAAACCCATTTGCTACGGGCTCAGGATCGGGAATAGGCGTCGGATTTGGTTTTGACACAGTTGAAGAACTGTTTGATGATAGCAAAGAGTTGCCTGAATGTGAGGCTGAGCTGCTGATAAAACTATTGGAAGAAATGTTGGAGGGATTGTCACTTGATAATTCTCCTACAACTTGGCTTGAAACAGAGGAACTTATATCAGAACTTACATCTGAGCTTATAAGACTGCCGATACTATTGGAAACATCTGATGACGGATGGCTCTTATCAGAAACAGACGGTGTGTGGGCAGTATTTGCGCTTTGAGAACCGAAGGACGAATTAAATAACGAACCGTCAACGTTTTTCAAGTTTATACAAACAATAAAACTTAAAGTATATACAAGTGCGAGAATTACAGATGCCAATATAAGTGCCGTTCTTTTTGGTACGGGGCGCTTAAACATCATTTCACCTCATTATGTAGTATGTATTAAAATCATGCGAAAAAAGCACATATTACTTGATTTTATATTATTATTATAATATAATTACTGCGGATTGACAACACTAAAATTATAGTTTAAAGGTGTTAATTTATGGATTCTGCGTTAAAGTGTATTATTCTTTATTTTATTGTAATATCTCTTGTGTCGGTTATTGCAATGATAAGTGATAAATTGCGTGCAAAAAGTAAAAAGAGTCGTGTTCCTGAAATTGTGCTTTTCTTACTTGTTTTATTAGGCGGAAGTTTTGCGGTTTATATTTCTATGAGTGTATTTAATCATAAAACTAAAAAACCAGCGTTTGTATTTATTATTCCGATTATTTTCTTTTTACAGTGTTTGGCCTTGCATTTTAGCGGCTTTTTGGGTTGACATATTGTTTACTTGGCGTTATAATTATTAAAAATCTTCGGGGCAGGGTGAGAATCCCTACCGGCGGTACAGCCCGCAAGCCTTATGGCACGATTCGGTGAAATTCCGAAGCCGACGGTTACAGTCCGGATGTGAGAAGATGATGTGATGTATTTATGCCCCGTTCTTTTTTTGAGCGGGGTTTATTTTTTTCGAAAAAGGTGAATTTATGAAAAAAACTGATGTAAACGTAAAAAAACTAACCGTGTTGGCTATGCTTGCGGCTTTGAGTTACATAATTATGCTGGTTTTTCATTTCAAGGTGATGTTTTTAACCTTTGATATAAAAGATGCATTTTTAGCCATTTCAGCACTTATATACGGTCCTGTTACCGGATTGACAGTTTCAGCTATTGTAGCGCTTTTAGAGTTCGTAACGGTAAGCGATACTGGTCTTTACGGCCTCATTATGAATTTTATTTCGAGTGCCACTTTTACTGTGGTTGTGGGCACAGTATATAAATACCGACGTACAATGTTCGGTGCAGTTATCGGTGTGATTTCAGCTGCGTTGAGTGTTACTGCTGTGATGTTACTTGCCAACCTTTTTATAACACCGTATTATATGGGTGTTCCGCGCGGCGAGGTTATCAAGATGCTCGGCACTGTTTTGTTGCCATTTAACCTTACTAAGTCAACCTTGAATTCTGCACTTGTTCTGATTATCTATAAACCGTTTACCATGGCTTTCAGAAAAACAGGATTATTGCAAAAGAAGGATAACACGCAGTACAAATTCGGCTTCAAATCGGTTTTACTTATTGTGTCATCTATTATTGTTATTATTATCACAATGCTGTTCTTTACGTTGTATATGAACGGTAAAATAGTATTTTTTGGCTAATACTTGACAAATCGACATATTGTGATATAATACCCATTGCTAAATTAAATAGTTTCCTTATCAAGAGTGGCAGAGGGACCGGCCCTGTGAAGCCCGGCAACCTGGTTTTTCCAAGGTGCTAAATCCGGCGGATTTTCCGATAGATGAGGTTTTTGACACTCACTTTTCGGAAAAGTGAGTGTTTTTTATTTTAAAGGAGAATGAATATGGCAAGACATTTATTTACATCGGAATCGGTTACCAAAGGTCATCCCGATAAGGTTTGTGACTGCGTTTCTGACGCGGTTTTGGATGCAATTATTGCGAAAGACCCCAACGCCAGAGTTGCGTGTGAAACCTTCTGCACAACGGGTGTTGTTAATGTTATGGGTGAAATAACTACAACCGCAAAGGTTGATATACCCAAAATCGTTCGCGATGTTGTTTGCAATATTGGTTATAACGATGCATCACAAGGATTCGACGGTAATACATGTGCGGTATACACTTCTATTGATGAGCAATCACCCGATATTGCTATGGGCGTTGATAAGTCTTTGGAACTTAAAGGCGGCGAAGAAGACGCATATAACCTCAACGGCGCAGGTGACCAGGGTATGATGTTCGGCTTTGCATGTGATGAAACACCTGAACTTATGCCGTTGCCTATTTCGTTGGCTCATAAATTGGCTTTAAAACTTACCGAGGTAAGAGAGGATAAAACTCTTGGCTATTTATGTCCCGACGGTAAAACTCAGGTAACCGTTGAATACGAGGATGATAAGCCTTTAAGAGTCGAGGCTGTTGTTGTGTCCAGCCAGCACAGTGCCGAGGTTTCACTTGAAACCTTAAGAGAGGATATTCTCGAAAAGGTCATTAAACCTATTATTCCTGCCGAGTTTATTGATGATAATACCAAGATATTCATCAATCCCACAGGTCGTTTTGTTGTTGGCGGTCCTCAGGGTGATACCGGTCTTACCGGCAGAAAGATAATTGTCGATACATACGGTGGCTACTCGCGTCACGGTGGTGGTGCTTTCAGTGGTAAAGATCCTACAAAGGTTGACCGTTCTGCTGCTTATGCCGCACGTTACGTTGCCAAAAACATCGTTGCCGCAGGCTTGGCTACTAAGTGTGAGGTTCAGTTGGCTTATGCTATCGGCGTTGCAAAGCCTGTTTCGGTTATGGTTGAAACTTTTGGCACCGGAAAATATAGCGAAGAGGCTTTGGCAGAAGCTGTTAACAAGGTTTTTGATCTCCGTCCTGCCGCAATTATTGACCAGTTTGATATGAGAAAGCCTATTTATTCTAATCTTTCTGCATACGGTCACCTCGGTAGAGAAGACCTCGGCGTAAAATGGGAAAACACCGACAAAATAGAGGCACTTTTAGAAGTAATCAAATAACAAACAAAATTAAAGCCACCCAAACGAAAAGTTTGGGTGGCTTTTTTATTATTCTTCTGAATCGTACTCAGCTATGTAGGGCAGGTTTCTAAAATATTCACCGCAGTCAAGACCGTAGCCGATAACAAAGTGATCGGGAATGACAAACAGGGAAATGTCTGCATCGAAATCAACAACTCGTCTTGATGGCTTGTCCAACAAAGTGACAACGCTCAATGATATAGGATTACGAGATTTAAGTAGTTTTACAATGTCGTTCAGCGTTCTTCCTGTGTCGATAATATCTTCAACGATAACCACATGGTATTTTGTGATATCTTGCTCCAAGTCCATTGTTATTTGAACGACACCTGAACTTTTTGTGCCTTCGTAATAACTTTTTGCACACATAAATCCGATCTCACAAGGCACACTTACTGCACGGCAAAGGTCAGCCATAAAAACAAAAGCACCTTTTAAAATACTTACAAGCAGAATTGGTCTGCCGTCATAAATTGCATCAATTTTCTTACCCGCCTCTTTAATTGCTGCATCTATTTCTTCCTTGGTTATAAGGACTTTTTTGATTTTTTTATTGAAAGCATCAATATTAGGATATTTATTCATAACTCCAACCCCATAAATATTTTAACACTGGTTAATTAAGCGGATGTAAAACTCAACAGTTCTTCTTGCCGCATCAATTCTGATTCGTTCGTTGTTTCCGTGAATGGTTGCACGTTCCTCTGCCGTTAAATCCATAGCAGAAAAACGGTAGACTTTATCTGAAATTCTTCCGTAATGACGACTGTCAGAGCACTGCATCATAAGGTAAGGTGAGACTATACAGCCTTTCCATGTTGAAGCAACAGCGCTGGCAACCTTGTTCCATGCATCACAGTCAACTTCTGAAATACGGCTGGGATTCATACCTTCAATAATGTTGATTTCAACATTATTATCGTTAACAGTCTTTTTGAGATATTCGTATGCAGAATCCATTGTGTCAGCCGGATTAAGACGCATATTTGAAACAAGCGTTGCTTCGGGAGGAATGACATTAAATGCAGAACTGCCCTTCATTTTGGTGAATGCAACGGTTGTGCGAACCATAGCGTTAAGTTCGCCTCCGCCTGATTTACAGATTTTATCAAGTATTGGCTTAAAGAGCCATAGATTTGAAAAAATCACTTTATAAATAAAGGAAGAATGACGTCCTAATGTGTCAAACATGGCAACAACAGGCTTTGTGAAATGCGATTTAAAAGGTTTACATTCCAAACGGCAACAAGCCTTTGAAAGACGGACAACAGGTGAGTTTGGTTTTGGTGCCGATGCATGACCGCCTGCCGATTTGCACTTGTATTCGACATTCATCATACCTTTTTCGGCGATACCGATGAGTCCGCAAGGGGTGTTGACACCGGGGAATACGTTTTCAACAACAGCACCGCCCTCATCAACAACCATTCCCGGTTCAATTCCGTTGTTTTTGAAGTAATCAACAATATTTACTGCACCAAGTCCGTTGATTTCTTCGCCACCGGAAAAAGCAAAATATATGTCATTTTCAGGGATAAAGCCTTCAACAATAAGTTTTTCTGATGCAAACAATATACTGTTTAATGTGATCTTTGTGTCAAGTGTACCGCGACCCCATAAAACGCCATCCTCGATAATGGCATCAAAAGGCGGCTTATCCCAATTTTCTTCGTTTACAGGAACAACGTCGTAGTGCGCCATCAAAACAGTTGGCTTTTCGCTGGATTTACCTGACCATTTCAATAAAATTGCTCGGTCGGGAATATCTATCTTCTCACAAACTTTAAACACATTGGGGTATAGTTTAGGTAATAGATTTGTGAATTTATCAAATTCTGCATCGTCTTCTAATGATTTGTCATTATAAGAGATCGTTTTGCATTTGATAAGTTCCGCAAGATTCGAAACCGCTAAATCATTATCAAATGTTAACTCGTTTTGTTGAATCGAAGGTGATTTTTTTGGTTTGAAATTAAGCGCACGAATAATCAACACTAAGAGGAATACTAAAATTAAAGTTATACAAGAAAGGGTAATGTATAGTGCCATATTAAAGGAGTCCTTTCTTATACATAATTCTTGCTACTGCAATTGTAAATATTACACCAACAGGTACCATAATACCTACTGTTCCTTCATTGAGCGCAGGAACGAAAATAAAAAGTGCAAGCATAAGAACAATGGGGGCAATAGAGAGTTTCAAATTTTTTGAAACGAAAACTACTGCTAAACCGCCGAAAAGCGCAGGAAGAAGCATATCAAATGCCGGCTTTAAGACAGGGGATTCCAAAACAGGGGTCAAAGGTACTATCAGAATTACTCCAATTATAATAATTATTGTTGTTACAATACTCGAAACGGCAATAGCAATTGTCGAAATGATTTCGCCTTCTTCGGAACTTGCTTTTACTTCGGCACGTTCCATTGCGTCAATTGCGCAAGGAAGTTTTAAGTTAGAAATATTACCTGTTACAAAGGAAAGGTAGGTACCGCCTGCACCGAGCATAGGAACGAAAGTGAATATTTCAATAATACCTACTGCCCAATACATAGGAAGAGTTGCAAAAAGACCTTTGAGCAACGGTGACCATTCAGGGTATGCACCAAAAATCAATGATGTTACAACGGGGAAAAGGAGTATCAATGCGCAGAGAATAAGACCCCAGATTTTTCCGTCACGATGAACGGAATCAAGATATGTCGGCTGCTTTTTCATATTTTCCCCTCCTTATCCTAACCAGTTAGTGACGGGAATAGCCGCTGCCATTCCTGCGATAAGACTTATCGGTAAAGCGTAGTCGGTAAGCCACTTACATTTTTTGACCTTCATTGAAAGAACACCGCAAACCGCCATAACAATTGCTGATACAGCCATTACGACTATCGGGATAAGACCTGAAGTGGATGAAATATAGGTTTCGATTGTGCTTACGACTCCTGCGTCCTCAACCTTTTGCACAACCTTAACAAGTCCGTTTTCATCAGCTTTCCACAGACGGTCAACGTTGCAGAAAACGTAACCTAAAAACGCAGAAATCATACCAAGGAACATGGCATTGTTTAATACCTCGCTCCACTTTTTGTCCTTCATACCGATTTTATTCATACCGCCTTGAATTTTCTTTGTTACAAGCGGAACAAGAATAAGACCGGCAGCAATACTTAGTGTCATTACCCAGAGTATTGTTATAAAATCGGACGCATCAGCAACCTGAGTACCACTGCTGATACCAAGTGCATTCATTGCATTTTTAGAAGCAACGATTTCATAAGAAAGTGAGCCGATTATTGAAAGTCGCAACCACGGAATAGCGACGCCCAAAGATTTTGAAAGTGCTATGACGCCAACTAAAATCGCTACTGCGGGTGCGATGGTAAAAATGGCAGATGTGGTGATGGTCTTTTTTATTTTACTATTATCAATTCCTAATGATTTTGCGCGTTTTAATGCTTTTATAAGGAAATAAACCGATTGTGACAATACAACGGTGATAAGAATTCCAACCATTATATAAAGTATCGGATGATTAACGCTGAATTCCATATATGTACCTCTTATATATGACAAAATAAATGTAATATAAATTTAACACAGATTATTAAATTATTCAACACACTATTTGAATTTTTGTAAAATAATGCCGACAAAGGTCAAACTTTGTCGGCATTTATCTAAATAATCGGCGGTTCGGGAGTGCGGCGAGGCTGAGGAATAGGAGATGCATAGGGGAACATATCGTTGTATTTGATGTTTTCGTAAGAATCATGTGAATCATCACAGTAAATTGTTTCTACCTCATCTTCGGGTTGCGGTTTTATCGGGATGTATTTTTTATTATCTTTAAATTTCATAAAATAAACTCCTTTCACCGTTAGTGTCGGTAAAAGGAGTTCTAATATTCATTTTATTTATAAACAATTGAAAAATCGATAGTTCCGTCGATTTTAGAAAAATGAACGTTCTTGTACTCAACAGCGCTAATATAAGCGGTAGGAACGCTGACAACAGGTATTATAGATGAATCGGTTGAAAGCATTTCAGTGGCTGATTTAACATGTGATTTTGCATCATTAAAACTATCTGTTACCAATAACTTGTCAACACAGTCGTTATATCCTTGTGGAGCTGATTCCCCATAGAATGAACTTAAAATATTTTCCGCGTTGTCATTAAGAGCCACAAAAGCAACACTGTAATTGCCGTTTATCACTGCGTTAGTTACGTCTGAATCGTTGTCAAGTGTTTTGATATTGACAACTGCACCCAAACTGCTTTGCCAACCGGAAATTGCGTTAGTAAGAATTGATTTAATTTCATCATTATCTGGACATAGAATTTCTATTGTTGGAAGTTTTGAGTTTTTATACTCCTTAACAGCTTCTAAAAATAATTTTCTTGATTCTTCGGCTGAATAATTAAATGTACTGTTTACAACCGGTACACCGTTTAGACTTCTTGATTGCAAAACAAGTGAATCACTTGGCAAATAGGAGATAGTTGTCATAAACCTTGAATTGATATTTCTTTTTACTGAATCACGGTCTATTGAAGTTGCTAAAGCCTTAGTTAGTTGAGTGTTTTTACCTATATTACTTGTTTTGTTAAAACGTATTGCGTAATTTTTGCGGTATTGAACACTTATAGAATAAATCTTTTTATCAATGTTGGAATAATCTTCGCCGTTAACGGCGGTCATACCTATTTCTTTATCTTTGATTCGTTGCGAGTTGAGTTTGCCGGATTGACTTTCTGTTATTATAACCTTTTCGGCGATGTTGAGTTCAGTCTTGAAACTTTCAGATATTTTAAGTTCAAGATTACGTTTGTCAGGCCAACGTGAAACGGTGTAATTGCCGTTTGTTATTATATGCTCAACACTTAAACCGTATTTTCCACCACAGTTGTTGAAGAATTTTTCCTGACACGGCATAAAAATAGGCTTGCATAACTTATAATTAAAGTTTTCATCGGGTTTTAAAAGGGTGATAACAAGAGTGGAAGTATTAGGTGCGGCAACACCGATATCACCGGTTTTTCCTTCTAATCTCTCGCTGACACCCTTAATGTTTTTTATCAAATCTGAATGAGGTGCTTTTAAATTGTGGTCAGCCGCGCGTAAAATTGCAAATTTGAAATCGTTTGCTGTTATTCTTTCGCCGTTAGACCAATTCGATGTTGCTATTTTGAACGTATGAGTTAATCCGTCGTTACTTACTGTATGTGAACTTGCTAAATCTAAAACTGGATTATCGTTTGAATCAAGCTTATATAAACCTTTAAAGCAGTTTCTTACATATAAGTATTCTGCATATGTATTAGCAAGCTGAGGATCAAGATTTACGGGTGCTTTATCAACACCGAAATATATCGTATATTCTTCTTCAGACCACCAACAGCCCGTCGAAAACATTAAAACTAACGACAGGCAGAGTATGGTTATTATTGATGTTACACGTTTTACGGCATCGAATTTCAAAAAAATCACCCAATACATCATTATATTATATAGTATAATATTATGTCGAATGCCAGTCAAGAGAAAATAATAAAGTGTAAAGAAAAACACTTGACATTCGGTGAAAGTGTGGTATAATAACGCCTGTAATGAAAAACGCTTTACAGAGGTGAGGTTGTGCCAAAGGATTTATCAGTTGTTTTGCTTCTGGATTACTACGGTGCACTTTTACCTGAAAAACAGCGAAAGCTTGTTGAGTATTACTACTGTGATGATCTTTCGTTGGCTGAAATATCAGATAATGAGGGTATTTCAAGGCAGGGTGCAAGAGATGCCATTGTCCGTGCCGTTGCAAAGCTTCGCGAGTATGAATCAGCAGTTAATTTTGTTGAAAAGAAGGCAAAATTAAAAACTTTACTTGATACTTATAAAGAATCCTTAACGCAGGATGACTTTAATAAACTTATATTGTATATTGACGAAATGTAAGGCAGGTGAATCCTATGGCTTTTGAAGGTCTTTCCGAAAAACTGACAGCGGCGTTTAAAAAGCTTCGTTCAAGAGGTAAACTGACCGAGTCTGACCTCAAAGAGATAATGCGTGATGTCCGTCTTGCTTTGTTAGAGGCTGACGTCAACTATAAAGTTGCCAAGGATTTCACAAATACCGTTATTGAAAAGAGTATCGGCGAAAAGGTCATGGAAAGCCTTACTCCTGCACAGACGGTAATTAAGATCGTTCGCGACGAACTTACCGAACTTATGGGCGGTGAGGGTGCGAGAATCAATTTTGCTTCAAAAATTCCCACTGTTATTATGATGTGCGGTTTGCAGGGTTCAGGTAAAACTACCCACAGCGCAAAACTTGCAAAACGTTTGAAATCTCAAGGTCATAGACCTATGATGGTTGGACTTGATATATACCGTCCTGCTGCTATTGAGCAGTTAAAGGTTTTGGGTGAAAAGGTTGAGGTTCCCGTTTTTGAAAAAGGAACGCAAAAACCTGAAAAAACCGCGGTTGAAGCTATTAAGTATGCAAGAGACTACGGCCACGATTTTGTGATTTTGGATACTGCCGGTCGACTGCATATCGATAAAGACCTTATGGACGAATTAAAACGCGTCTGTAATGCGGTTGATGTTAATGAGATTTTACTGGTTGTTGACTCAATGGTTGGTCAGGACGCCGTAAATATTGCCAAGACCTTCAACGAAGAGTTGGAAATATCCGGTGTTATCCTTACCAAACTTGACGGTGATACCCGTGGCGGTGCTGCACTGTCGGTAAAGGCTGTAACCGGAAAGCCTATAAAGTTTATCGGTACCGGCGAAAAGATGGATGAACTAGAAGAATTTCATCCTGACCGTATGGCATCAAGAATTTTGGGTATGGGTGACGTTTTGTCACTTATCGAAAAGGTCGAAACTCAAATCGATGAAAAGCAGGCATTAGAAGCTGCAAAAAGGTTAGAGGAAAATAAATTCGATCTAAATGATCTGCTTGAACAGTTTCGAAGTATCAGTAAAATGGGCAATATCAAACAACTTATCGGTATGATTCCCGGTATGGGAAATCAGTTGAAGGATATTGATATTGACGAAAAACAGTTTCAGCGAATCGAGGCAATTATTACTTCGATGACAATGAAAGAACGTTCAAAACCCGAAATACTTAATGCGTCGAGAAAAAAACGAATTGCCGCTGGATGTGGACAGTCGGTAGAGGCTGTAAACCGTTTGCTCAAACAGTATGAGCAGATGAAAAAGATGTTTAAATCTATGAACTCAAAAGGCGCAAAGAAACGTATGATGCGCGGTTTCCCCGGTGGTATGAATAATTTCCCCGGCGGTTTTAAGTTTTGATATTTGTATTTTTATATAAATAAATTTTAATACAGGAGGAAAATTAAAATGGTTAAAATCAGACTTCGCAGAATGGGTGCTAAGAAGGCTCCT
>JAZRMK010000011.1:0-29658 GCA_045647525.1 Acutalibacteraceae bacterium | reverse complement strand
CAATGCCATCAACTGAGGCAATTTGTTGACGTCCTTTACCTCAACAAAAAGGTCAGCAGGGCCGCCGATGAGAAAAGATGTGTGTTTTTTCATCGGCTCGTTTAAATCAACATTAAAGCCAAGTGCTTCCGCACCCGATTTTATTGTTTGAAAACTCACGAAAGCACCCTCCTTTAAAGTTCATCTGTAAAGATTGCCCAAGAAAGCCGCACCGATTATGCCGGCGTTATTGCCAAGTTCTGCTGCCTTAATAACGGTCTGCTTATCCATATTGGAACCGTAAGTCTCTCGACGCACATATTCCCTTATGGGAGCCACCAGAACTTCACCTTCTTTGGAAATTCCACCGCCGATACAAACTATCTCTGGTTGGAATATGTTAATAATATTGGCAAGTCCGCAAGCAACATAGTCACAGAAATTCTTTACAACCTTAGTTGCAGTTTCATCACCCTGACGCATAGCATCAAAAGCAGTTCTTCCGCTTGTATTCTCTATATCGCCCTTACACCAATCCCACATTTTACTGGACTTATCAGCCTCCATCGCGGCCTTGGTCTGTCGAATAAGAGCTGTGGCCGAAGCGTACGATTCCCAGCATCCGTTTCTGCCGCAGGAACAAGGTTCACCGTCTTTAACAATAACGATGTGTCCTAGTTCTCCACCTGCATAATTCATACCCGAAATGATGTTACCATTAATAATAACACCGCCGCCAACGCCTGTTCCTAACGTAATGGCTATAAACTGACTTGCGCCTTTACCTGCACCGGCAATAAGTTCACCGTATGCTGCTGCATTGGCGTCATTTTCCAAGAAAACTCTTCTTTTAAATTTTTCAGAAAGCATATCGCCCAACGGAACGTTTTTGAATCCCAAATTGTTGGCGAAGCAAATAAATCCGGTATTATGGTCAACACTGCCGGGAGAACCAACACCAACCTCTGCAATATCGTCAAGTTTCAAGCCACTGTTTTCAATGGCCATCATACCTGCTTTGAACATATCTTCCGCAATTTCCTCGGCAGGTCGCGGACAGTTGGTTTTGAGCGATGCCTTACCCAGAATTTCATAATTTTCGTTAACTACTGCGGCCGCAATATTGGTGCCGCCTAAATCTATACCAAGATAATACATTTCTTTCTCCCTTAATTACTGATAAACGTCAATATCCGACTCGTCATCCGGAACATCGTCCATCATACCGAGACGTTTGAGCAGTTCGTGAGCCGCATTGTAGCCCATCTTCTTCTGTCTGTTATTCATTGCAGCAACCTCAATGATAACCGCAAGGTTTCGACCGGGTTTTACAGGTATTGTAACCGATGTGATTTCATTATCAAGAATGCTTGTTTTATGTTCTTCTAGTCCCATACGGTCATACACTTTATCCGATTGCCATTGTTCGAGGTTAATAATAAGGTCTATCTTTGAAGTTAAATTAACCGCACCAATACCGAATATACGACGAGCATTGATAATTCCTATGCCGCGAAGTTCGATAAAATGACGGATATTCTCAGGAGCAGAACCAACAAGTGAACGGTTAGAAACCTTACGAATTTCAACCGCATCATCAGCAATAAGACGATGTCCTCTTTTAACAAGCTCTATCGCTGTTTCGCTCTTACCTACGCCGCTTTCACCGAGAATAAGCAAACCTTCGCCGTAAACCTCAACAAGTACACCGTGACGTGTAACTCTGGGAGCCAATTCAACATTAAGGAACGAGATGAGCGAAGCCATAAAACTGGATGTTGCATCAGCGGTTCGCAACAGAGGAACCGAATACTTTTCGGCGGCAATTTTCATCTCAGGAATTTCAAGATTTCTCGAAATAATAACAACCGACGGTTTTTTAGAAAAGAATTCGTCAATTCTGCGGGCATGTTCATCATCGGAAAGCTGTTCGGTCAAAAAACCTTCCTCGCTCTTGCCGATAACCTGAATACGACCTGCATCAAAATACTCATAGAAACCACTTAATTGTAATCCGGGACGGTTAACCTCGACATTATTTATATAAATAGTCTCGGGGTCACCGGGTAAAATAATGGTTTCCAAATGAAAGTTTTTAATAATTTTCGCCAGTGAAACTGAATAAGGTGAACTCATAAAATTCTCCTTCCGCATTGAGTTTATCAGAGTCTGCGCCAAAAAAGCATACGACCCCTTTATATACACAAATATTATACAATAAACACGTTCGAAATAAAAGAGTTATTTTTAAATTTTAGTGCTAATTTGCGTATTTTCTCCTACATTCGCAAATGACACTTGAAAAAAGATGACCGACACATTATAATTATGTTAATATTGTTCTGGAGTGAAATTTATGAAATTAGGTATCGTAGGACTTCCTAACGTAGGTAAGTCAACACTTTTTAACGCTATCACCAACGCGGGTGCTCAAAGTGCCAACTATCCTTTTTGCACCATTGAACCAAACGTTGGTATGGTATCGGTTCCCGACGAACGTCTGGACAAGTTAGCAGAAATGTATCATCCTCAAAAATTTACACCTGCTGTTATTGAATTCGTTGACATCGCAGGTCTTGTCAAAGGTGCTTCCAAAGGTGAGGGTTTGGGTAACAAATTCCTTTCCCACATTCGCGAGGTTGACGCCATTGTTCACGTTGTACGTTGCTTTGAAAATGACGACATTATCCACGTTGAAGGCTCGGTCGACCCTGCGCGTGATATCGAAACTATCAACTTGGAGCTGATTCTTTCCGATTTGGAAATCATTGAGCGCCGTCTTGATAAAGCAAGTAAAGCCCTTAAAGGTGACAAATCATATCAGTCAGAGGTTGATTTCTTAAAGCGACTTATATCAGAACTTGAATCGGGCAAAACCGCAAGATCGGTTGAATGCAGCGAATCAGAGGCTGCAATCCTTTCAACCATTGAATTGCTTTCATCAAAACCTGTTATCTACGCCTGCAATATGAGTGAAGATGACTTTGAAAAAGGCATCGACGAAAACGTCAGGTACAACCTTGTAAAAGAGTTGGCGAAATCCGAAGGAGCCGAAACATTGCCTATCTGCGCATCATTGGAAGCAGAGATTGCCGAAATGGACGAAGATGACAAGACAGTATTTTTGGAAGAATTGGGGCTTGAACGTTCAGGTTTAGACCGACTCATCCAGACCTGCTACTCTTTGTTAGGACTTATCTCCTACCTTACCGCAGGTCAGCCCGAAGTTAGAGCTTGGACCATCAAAAAGGGCACCAAAGCGCCGGGAGCAGCCGGAAAAATTCACAGTGATTTTGAAAAAGGATTCATCCGTGCCGAAGTCGTTGCGTATAAAGATCTTATCGCTTGCGGAAATGATGATAAAGCACTTATCGCCGCACGTGAAAAAGGACTTGTCCGTTCAGAAGGCAAGGAATACGTTATGCAAGACGGTGACGTCGTTCACTTCCTATTTAATGTTTAAAAAACAAAATAAAACAACCTCCGAAAACTCGGAGGTTGTTTTTTGTTTCATTAAAATCAGTTGACAGCAAAAAGATGCTCGAAGTAGTACTTCTCACCTGCTTTAACGGTGATAGTAATTACAGAGAACAAGTGGTTGCCAATTTTATTCGACAATGTAGAAAGTTCACTGTCGGTAAACCATTTTCCGACTGCACTGCTTTTAAGCTCTGCTACTGTGTTTCTTGATGCATAATCGTAGTAGTTTGCATAGTTGTCATAAGAGCTTACAATAAGTACATAATAGTCGCCTTCGGGAAGGTCGATTTCAAAACTGTTGTTATCCTCATGAGTCTTAGCGACAACATAACCCTTGTTGCTAGCTACATCACCATGGAAAGTATAGTACCAACCCTCATCGTTTTCAGAGCCGTAGTTAAGACCTGCTGCGGCAAACATATCAACGCCGGTTTCCATATTTACGGGTATAAATACAAGTTTTGCATTGGGGTCAAGGTTCATTTCGGGAGCGGTGGGACGTTTGTTTCTTATACCACCATCTACCGAGTTGCCCTCAGAAGATGTGAGTTTATATCCTGCATAGCCCTTTTCAAAACCGATAACAGTACCGTAAGCAACAACGGTTACTGTGCAGGTAGCTTTAACGGAACCGTCAGCACTTCCTGCTGTAACAGTGGTAGTACCTGCCTTAACACCGACAACTTTACCATTAGCATCAACAGTGCAGATAGAAGCGTCAGCTGACGAATATGTCACAGCTGCACCTGCGGGTTCAACGGTAATTTCATTTTTAATCAATTTTGTCTCACCTACGCCGATTGCATAAGAATCAACAGCGAACTTAACAGAAGTAGGCTGGTTGCCCGAGCCGCCACCATTTGCAGCATCAGCGTTGCCCTGATTGTCCCCACCGCCACAAGCAGCGAAGCAGAGCACTAAGCTAAGACATAAAATCAATGATAAAAGTCTTTTCATAATAATTTACTCCTTTTCAATTTTTAATAATTTTAACATAATTATATATGTATGTCAATAAATCGCTTGTTTAAAAACAAATAAAACGGACGGCATAGGAAAACTTCTCACAATTGAGAAAATTCCTAAAACCGTCCATTATTTATAATTTAGAATAAGCCTGAGATTCTACCGAGATCATCAACGTCAATTCTTTCAGCCGCAGGAATCTTGGGGAGTCCCGGCATTGTCATAATATCGCCCGTAAGCGCTACAACAAAACCTGCGCCAGCAGAAACTTTGACATTTTTAACAGTTATTGTAAATCCGTCAGGTGCGCCGAGCTTAGTTGCATCGTCAGAGAAGGAATACTGTGTTTTTGCAACACATATCGGACATTTATCAAAGCCCAAAGCAGTAAGCTGTGCAATTTGCTTTTTAGCGTTAGGCAAAAAGCTCACACCGTCACCACCGTAAACATTCTTGACAATAGCCTCGATTTTTTCCTCGATAGTGCCGTCAAGTTCGTAAGAATAGGTGAAATCACCCTTTTCCTCTTCGCAAAGACGAACAACCTCTTTTGCCAACTCTTCTCCACCCTTGCCGCCTTCTGCCCAAACGTTAGACAGCACGACGTTAACACCAAGAGCCTTACATTTTTCAATAATAAGTTCAACTTCTCTATCTGTATCAGTGGGGAAACGGTTGATAGCAACAACAGAAGGAAGCTTGTACACATTCTTGATGTTGGAAACGTGACGGAGAAGGTTAGGAATGCCCTTTTCCAAAGCTTCAAGGTTTTCCGATGCCAAATCGGTCTTTGCAACACCGCCGTGCATTTTAAGGGCACGGATTGTAGCAACAACTACTACCGCCGAAGGAGTGAGTCCTGCCATACGGCACTTGATATCAAGGAACTTCTCTGCTCTCAAATCAGCACCGAAGCCTGCTTCGGTAATAGCATAGTCACCTAAACGCATAGCCATTTTGGTAGCCATTACAGAGTTGCAACCGTGAGCAATATTAGCAAACGGACCGCCGTGAACAAAAGCAGGTGTGCCTTCCAAAGTCTGAACAAGGTTAGGTTTGATAGCATCTTTAAGCAATGCTGCCATAGCACCAACCGCTTTCAAATCACCGGCAGTTACGGGCTTTTCATCATAGGTGTAACCTACAATTATCTTAGACAAACGCTCTTTAAGGTCGGCAATAGAAGATGCAAGACAGAAAACAGCCATTATTTCGGACGCAACGGTAATATCATAACCGTCCTCGCGGGGCACACCGTTCACCCTGCCACCAAGACCGTCGGTAACAAAACGCAACTGACGGTCATTCATATCAACACAACGTTTCCAGGTGATACGTCTGGGGTCGATGTTCAATGAATTTCCTTGATAAATATGGTTGTCAAGCATTGCGGCAAGAAGATTGTTTGCAGCACCTATTGCGTGGAAGTCACCGGTAAAATGAAGGTTAATATCCTCCATCGGCACAACCTGTGCGTAACCGCCGCCAGCCGCTCCGCCTTTTACACCGAAAACGGGGCCCAAAGAAGGCTCGCGCAATGCAACCATTACATTTTTGCCAATTCTTCTCATGCCGTCGGCAAGACCTATCGTAGTAGTTGTCTTTCCCTCGCCCGCAGGTGTCGGAGTAATTGCAGTAACTAAGATAAGCTTGCCATCCTTATTAGGAGTTTCATCCAACAAAGCATAGTCAACCTTTGCCTTATATTTGCCATACTGTTCAAGGTATTTTTCATCAACCTTGGCAGTTTTAGCAATTTCGGTTATCGGTTTCATTTCAACTGACTGAGCAATTTCGATATCTGTCAACATGATTTAATACTCCTTACTTAAAGTATTTTACAGCGGCCTTAAACATCTTAATATCATAGTCACCCAAAACGTTCTTATAAAGACCATTTCCAATACGTTCACTATGTCCCATTTTACCGAATACACGGCCGTCAGGAGAAGTAATACCTTCGATAGCGAAAGCAGAATTGTTGGGATTAAAGCGAACATCAGCAGATATGTTGCCCGAAAGGTCAACATACTGGGTTGCTATCTGACCGTTAGCGGCTAATTCTTTAATAAGTTCATCAGATGCAAGGAACCTACCCTCACCGTGAGAAATCGGCACAGAATAGATGTCACCATCTTGGGTTCCAGAAAGCCAAGGAGACTTGTTGGAAGAAATTCTTGTTCTTACAATTCTTGACTGATGGCGTCCGATAGTATTGAAGGTTAAAGTCGGGCAGTTTTCGTCGGTATCAATAATCTTTCCGTACGGAACAAGACCCAACTTGATAAGTGCCTGGAATCCGTTACAGATACCTGCCATAAGACCATCTCTGTTATCAAGCAAGTCGGTTACCTGCTCTTTGATTTCAGCATTACGCAGGAAAGCAGTAATAAACTTACCTGAACCGTCAGGCTCGTCACCGCCCGAGAAACCGCCAGGAATGAATACCATCTGCGATTCCTTGATAGCGTTTGCCATCTTCTCAACCGAACGTGCAATTCCGTCGGCAGAAAGGTTGTTAATAACAATAATTTCAGGGTCAGCACCGGCGTCGCGAAGAGCCTTTGCAGTGTCAAACTCGCAGTTTGTACCCGGGAATACAGGTATAACAACCTTGGGCTTTGCAACCTTAATAGCAGGAGCAGGATAACTCTTTGCCTCATAATTGAAGGCTGTAAGTTCCTTCTGATTTTGGTCGATATTGCAGGAGTAAACAGGTTCTAATTTCTGTTCCCAAACCTTGCAAAGTTCAGCCAGATCAACCGTTTCGCCATTAAACTTAATAGTCTTTTCAGCAGTTGTTTTACCGATTATAGCGCCAAGTTCTACATCATCGGCAACTTCCAGAATGAAAGCACCGTAATTGTATTTGAATATCTCATCCATAGAAATGCCTGCGTCGAACTCAAAGCCGATATCATTACCGAAAGCCATCTTCATAATGCCCTCGGCAATACCGCCACGAATAGGAGTCCATGCAGCATAGACCTTACCGCTTCTCATCAACGCAGTAACGTCGTTAAATACTTTAAGCAACGATGCAGTTACAGGAAGACCGAACTTGTCGGTTTCAGGTTTAACAAATACAACCTTTCGGTCAGCACCCTTAAACTCGCCTGTAATAACCTCATCGACCTTGCCGGTAGTAACAGCAAAAGATACAAGGGTCGGAGGAACGTCAAGCTTTTCGAAGGTACCACTCATAGAGTCCTTGCCGCCGATAGCAGCGATTCCGAGTTCTTTCTGTGCCTTAAATGCACCGAGCAAAGCTGCCAAAGGTTTGCCCCAACGTTTGCCGTCCTGCATAGGCTTTTCGAAATATTCCTGGAAGGTAAGGTAAACGTCTTCAAAAGATGCACCGGCTGCGATAAGCTTTGCAACCGATTCAACAACTGCCAAGTATGCACTGTGGAAGGGTGACTTTTCTGCAATAGCAGGGTTATAACCCCAAGCCATATACGAGCAGTTATCGGTGTGCTTTTCTTCTACCGAGATTTTGTTTACCATTGCCTGCGACGGAGTCAACTGATTCTTACCGCCGAAAGGCATTGTGACAGTGCCTGCACCGATGGTCGAGTCAAAGCGCTCTGAAAGTCCACGTTTTGAGCAGATGTTAAGATCTGCCGCCAAGCCGAACATTCCATCCTTAAAGTTCTGAGGAATCGATGCCTCGAACTTTTCAGGAGCCTTAGGTGTAATATCAATGTGCTTTTCAGCACCGTTTGAATTAAGGAATTCACGAGACAAATCAACAATAGTCTTGCCATTCCATTTCATTGTAAGTCTGGGTTGTTCGGTAACAACAGCAACTACGGTAGCCTCCAAGTTTTCGCTTTCTGCCAATTCACAGAAACGAGCAACATCCTTAGGCTCTACAACAACCGCCATTCTTTCCTGAGATTCGGAAATAGCGATTTCGGTACCGTCAAGACCGTTATACTTCTTAGGAACAGCATTAAGGTCGATAGCAAGACCGTCTGCCAATTCACCGATAGCAACCGAAACACCGCCTGCGCCAAAGTCGTTACAACGTTTGATAAGACGTGATGCCTCAGCGTTGCGGAACAATCTCTGCAACTTTCTTTCTTCGGGAGCGTTACCCTTTTGAACCTCAGAACCACAAGTTTCGATAGAACTCAATGTGTGTGATTTAGATGAGCCTGTCGCACCGCCGCAACCGTCACGGCCTGTTCTTCCGCCGAGCAGTATAACGACATCGTCAGGATCGGGAACTTCGCGTCGAACGTTCTCAGCAGGAGCAGCAGCAATAACCGCACCAATTTCCATACGTTTTGCAGCATAGCCATCGTGATAAATTTCGTCAACCTGACCCGTTGCAAGACCAATCTGGTTACCGTAGGAAGAATAACCCGCAGCGGCAGTAGTAACAATCTTCTTCTGCGGCAATTTACCGGGCATTGTTTCACTAAGGGGTTTTAAAGGATCGGCCGCACCGGTAACACGCATTGCGGAATAAACATAGCTTCTTCCGGACAACGGGTCACGGATAGCACCGCCGATACAGGTGGCAGCACCGCCAAAAGGTTCAATTTCGGTAGGATGGTTATGGGTCTCGTTCTTGAATAAGAGCAACCAATCCTCAACGCCGTCCTCGGTCTCAATCTGCATCTTAACAGTACATGCATTGATTTCTTCCGACTCGTCGAGTTTGGGCAACATACCCTTCTTCTTCAAATATCTTGCACCCAAAGTGCCTATATCCATAAGGTTTATCGGCTTTGTTCTGCCGATTTCTTTACGTGCTGCTACGTATTCATCATAAGCTGACTGTAAAAGTTCGTCCTCAAACTTTACACTATCAATAGTAGTGAGGAAGGTTGTATGACGACAATGGTCAGACCAATATGTGTCAATCATACGAATTTCAGTGACCGATGGGTCACGGTTTTCTGAGCGGAAATAATCACGGCAGAAACGAAGATCGTCAAGATCCATAGCAAGACCCATCTGCTTTACAGTTTTTGCCAACTCATTGTCTTCCATTTTTATAAATCCGTCCAAAGTAGCAACGGATTCAGGAATATCGAACTCAGTGCGAAGTGTATCATACTTCTCCATCGAAGCCTCTCTCGACTCAACGGGGTTGATAACATACTTCTTTATTTTATCAATTTCTTCATCAGTCACGTTGCCTTCTAAAAGATAGACCTTTGCAAACTTTACGGTAGGTCTGTCCTGACAAGAAATGAGCTGAATGCACTGTGAAGCAGAGTCGGCTCTCTGGTCAAACTGACCGGGCAAAGCCTCGACTGCAAACACTTTATAGCCCTCGGTCTTGATTTCATCAGAAATCACGTCCAACTGCGGCTCGGAGAAAACAGTTGTCGAAGAATATTCAAACAATTCCTTTGTTATGTTTTCAACATCATAACGGTTGATTATACGAAGACCTTTAAGCGATTTTACACCTAAAAAGTCACGTAAATCATTAAGTAAAGCCATAGCCTCGTGAGCAAGGCCCTCTTTCTTTTCAACAAATATACGATATACCATATTCTCCCACCTCTTTATCCTTCCAAAACTTTAAGTGCGCGCGCACCGATATCGCTTCTCTTATAAACATTATCAAAATGGACCTTTTCAGTTTCACCGTAAGCTTTTTTGATGGCTTTGGTCAGATCCTCTGCAACGGCTGTAACGCCCATAACTCGACCGCCTGCGGTAATTACTGCACCGTCCTTTTTCTTGGCACCTGCATAATAAAGATAACCGTCAACCGACTCTTTAACTGTAATCGGGAAGCCCGACTCGTATTTTTCGGGGTATCCGTTTGATGCCAAAACCACACAACAAGCCGCAGCATCTTTGAATTTTACATCCTCTGCCTTCAATGTACCGTTTGTGCAGGAAAGCATAATTTCAAGCAGATCAGAATCCAAAAGGGGTAAAACAACCTGTGTTTCAGGGTCACCGAAACGGCAGTTGTACTCAATTACCTTCGGGCCATCAGGTGTGATCATAAGACCGAAGAACAAGCACCCCTTAAATGGTCTTCCCTCTTTTTCCATCGCCTTTAATGTCGGCATAAAGATTTTATCCATACAAACCTTGGCAACATCCTCGGTATAGCACGGATTGGGCGCAATCGTTCCCATACCACCGGTATTTAAGCCTTTGTCAAAATCCTTTGCTCTCTTATGGTCCATAGCAGAAACCATCGGAACTAAGGTCTTTCCGTCACAAAATGCCAAAACGGATGCTTCGGGGCCGGTCATAAACTCTTCAATAACAATGTTATTGCCGGATGCACCGAAAATCTTGTCCTCCATAATGGAATTAACGGCAGCAACTGCATCTTCTCGTGTTTCTGCGATAATAACGCCCTTTCCGAGAGCCAATCCGTCTGCTTTAATAACGGTTGGCAGCGGTGCGGTTTTTACATATTCCAATGCAGCCTTGGGATCATTAAAGACCTCATAGGATGCGGTAGGAATACCGTATTTTTTCATCAAATCCTTTGAGAAGACCTTGCTTCCTTCGATAATTGCGGCCTTTTTGTCGGGGCCAAAGCAAGGAACTCCAACTGCATTCAGCTCGTCAACCATACCGTCAACCAACTGATTGTCAGGCGTTACAACGACATATTCAATCCCATTAGATTTAACAAAATCAATGATTTTTTCTACATCGTTAATTCCGATGTCAACACAAACTGCATCCTCTGCAATACCACCGTTTCCGGGGATTGCAAACAGTTCGGTTACGTTTTTGCTCTCTTTGAGCTTCTTTACAATGGCGTGTTCTCTTCCGCCACTGCCGATTACTGCAACTTTCATTATATAATCTCCTAATAATTAGTGGTGGAAAAGTCTCATTCCTGTAAACGCCATTGTCATACCGTACTTGTTACAGCAATCGATAACAACGTCATCACGAATAGAACCGCCGGGTTCTGCAATGTAGGAAACGCCACTCTTCTTAGCTCGTTCGATGTTATCATCAAACGGGAAGAACGCATCAGAGCCCAAAGCAACACCTGTGATTGTATCTAAGTATGCTCTCTGCTCTTCGCGGGTGAAAGGTTCGGGTCTTACTGTAAAGTATTTCTGCCAGTTGCCCTCAGCTGTAACGTCCTCTTCATTCTGGTTGATATAACCATCAATGACATTATCACGGTCGGGACGTCCAAGAGTATCCTTAAAAGGAAGGTTAAGAACTTTATCGTGCTGACGAAGGAACCAGGTGTCAGCTTTGCCGCCTGCCAGACGTGTGCAGTGAACTCTTGACTGCTGACCTGCGCCAACACCTATTGCCTGACCGTCAACTGCAAAGCAAACAGAGTTGGACTGAGTATATTTCAATGTAATAAGTGCAATTACGAGGTCACGCACAGCACTTTCGGGCATATCCCTTTTCTCAGTAACAATATTGGTAAGCAAATCCTTATCAATTTTAAAATTGTTTCTTCCCTGCTCAAATGTAATGCCGTAAACCTGCTTTTGCTCTACCTCGGCAGGAACAAAATCAGCATCTATTTTAACAATGTTATATGTTCCTTTTCTCTTTGCCTTCAAAATTTCAAGCGCCTCATCAGTATATCCGGGAGCAATAATTCCGTCAGAAACCTCACGCTTGATCATTAAAGCGGTGGTCTTGTCACAAACATCGGAAAGCGCTACCCAGTCACCGAATGAACACATACGGTCTGTACCTCTTGCTCTTGCATAAGCGCAAGCCAAAGGAGAATCATCAAGTCCTTCGATATCGTCTACAAAGCAGGCCTTTTTCAACTTGTCACTCAAAGGCAAACCGATGGCAGCCGATGTAGGACTTACGTGTTTAAATGAAGCAACCGCAGGATAACCTAAATTTTCCTTGATTTCCTTTACAAGCTGCCATGAGTTGAACGCGTCAAGGAAATTGATATAACCGGGACGTCCGTTTAAAATTTCGATAGGAAGATCGCTTCCGTCATGCATAAAGATTTTTGCCGGTTTTTGATTGGGGTTACAACCGTATTTTAATTCAAACTCTTTCACTTTTATCCTCCTATCAGCAATTCTTGTTTACAATTCTTGTTTCGGTTTCACCGGTTGCAATATCAATGTATCTTACAAACAACGAAACCTTGTTGTCTTCATTAAGATTAGTCCAAATGAGATCGGTCAATTCATCAATCTTCATATCGGGCAGTTCCAACGTTTTGGGTTCGCCCTCAAAAGAAGGCAACGGATTGCCGTCGCAATTATAAGTATGAATGAATTTTGCTTTGCCGGGAATAGGATTCGAATATGCATAGGTAAATCTCTCGCAAGAAGAATCATCGCCCTCAGCACTTTTAAGAATCGACATCGCAAAGTTCATACCATCTTCTTCTCTTCTTATAATTCCCGAGATACGAGGTGTGAAATTAGGTTTGTCATCCTCAAACTCACGTGTACGGAGAGCCTGTTCAAAGGTCATCTGCTTGTCCATAAGATCATAAATAGTGTCGGTTTGGTCGCCGTTGGTAACTATTGTTTTATTGCCGAGCACTCTTACGGGATAGTAGATAATAAGATGCGGATCGGTCATCTTAGACTCATCAAAAGCCTTGGTACGCATTGCGTCACCTTCTGCCACAAACACACGGTTGCGACTATTCTCGCTTCTGCCCATAATAAAGTACGCCGTGATAGCCTTTTTAGAATCGGCAGACTTACCGATAATAATTCCTCTGCCGTGATAACTTAAAGAATTCAATTCGTCCTTTATAGTTGAAATCTTCATTTTCTTAACCTCTTTTACTGATTATATCTGAGCAAACCATTTCGGTTGCCTTGGGGAGTATAATCCACTCAGCCTGCTCCATAACTCTTTTTTGCAAGACTTCGGGTGTATCCATTTCTTGAATTTCAACAGCCTTTTGCAAAATTATCTTGCCACCGTCGGGAATTTCATTTACGAAATGAACTGTTGCACCCGTAACCTTAACACCGTATTTCAAAGCCGCTTCATGCACGTGAAGTCCATAAAATCCTTCGCCGCAAAAAGACGGAATAAGTGACGGATGAACATTAAGAATTCTGTTTTCAAAATGCTTCGTAAACTTCTCACTGAGGATACACATAAAGCCTGCCAGAACGATAACATCAATTTCCTCTGCATCAAGCTTATTTATAATGTCGTCCTCAAAATTTGGGTTGCCCTTTTTTTCAATAACGGCAGTTGCGATTCCTGCTTTTTTGGCGCGTTCCAACGCGAATGCATCCTTTTTATTGGAAATCACCAACGAAATCTCGCCACTGGTTATCACCGACCCTTGTGCGTCGATAAGCGCCTGCAAGTTGGTGCCGCCACCCGAAACAAGCACTGCTATTTTAGCTTTTTTTAGCATATAATTACACCTTCGTCCGAGGTTACAACCTCACCGATTATGTAAGCTGTTTCGCCGTTTGCATTAAGAATATCAACAGCCTTTTGAGCATCCTCTTTTGCAACGGTAACGCTCATACCAACGCCCATGTTAAAGGTGTTGAACATATCGCGTTCAGGGATGTTGCCGACCTTTGCAATATACTCAAAAATGGGAAGAATGCGAAGTGAAGACTTTAAGACCTTAACCGATTTTCCATCAGGCAAAGCTCTCGGAATGTTCTCATAGAAGCCACCGCCGGTGATATGAGAAACAGCCTTAACCTTAACTTCTTTCATAAGAGCCAACATAGATTTTACATACATCTTAGTGGGTGTAAGCAATGTTTCGCCCAAAGACTTGCCGCCGAGTTCGGCAACGGGAGCCTTTAAATCGGCATTTTCAATATCAAACACCTTTCTTACGAGTGAGAAACCGTTTGAGTGAACACCGGTAGAGGCAAGAGCAATAACAACATCACCGTCAGTTACAGTGTTCTTATCCAAGATCTTGGACTTATCAACAACACCTGTGCAGTAACCTGCGAGATCATAGTCGTCCTCAGGCATCAATCCAGGATGCTCAGCGGTTTCACCGCCGATAAGTGCACAACCCGCCTGAACGCAACCTTCTGCAACACCGCCTACGATTTCGGCGATTTTTTCAGGGTAGTTCTTACCACAAGCGATATAATCAAGGAAGAACAACGGGTTTGCACCGCAGCAAATAATATCATTTGCACACATTGCAACGCAGTCGATACCGATGGTATCGTGCTTGTCAAGTAACATTGCTAATTTAATCTTTGTACCTACGCCGTCGGTACCGCTAACCAAAACGGGTTCGGTAATTCCTGTAAGGTCAAGTCCGAAGCAACCGCCGAAACCACCGACATCGTCAAGGCAACCTTCGTTCTTAGTACGGTTGATATGTTTCTTCATAAGTTCTACGGATTTATATCCGGCGGTGATATCAACACCTGCTGCTGCATAACTTTCTGATTTTGAATTTTTCATTGTTTTATCGTCCTTTCAAGCAATTTATTCCTTGCCGTTCCAGCAATAAGTGCATAGTTTACATTCATCGATTCCAATAGCCTTGATAACGCCGTCTAATGTCTGGAAATCAAGACTTTTTAGTTTGAACTCTTTGCAGAGTTCACGCTTTAAGTTCTTAGCTCTCTCGCTATCAGGTTGACTGTATTCATCAAGGTGTTTAAGACCTTCCTCACCTTCAAGTTTTACGATTGTACGACGCGCAATAAGTTCCATATCGCTCGTAGCACGTGAGAAGTTAAGATATTTGCAAGAGTACATAATAGGCGGACAAGCCGATCTCATATGTACCTCTTTTGCTCCGTTTTTATAAAGAAAATCAATGGTTTCTCTTATCTGTGTTCCTCTGACTATTGAATCGTCAACAAACAAAAGATTCTTGTCTTTAATAAGTTCAGGCACAGGAGTCATTTTCATTTTAGCAACACGGTTGCGTTCCTGCTGTCGTGTTGGTGTAAAACTTCTTGCCCAAGTGGGTGTGTATTTTATAAACGCACGGGCAAACGGAATGCCGCTTTTGTTAGCATATCCTATCGCGTGGGGGGTACCGGAATCGGGCACGCCGCAAACATAGTCAACACCCTTCGCATAGCCCGTCTTTTCGTCACGCTCGGCAATTTCAGCTCCGTTTCTGTAACGCATTGTTTCAACGGTCACACCCTCGTAAGTGGTGCTTGGGAATCCGTAATAACTCCAAAGAAAAGCACACATTTTCATATCGCAACCGGGCTTGTGCAGTTGTTCTACGCCTTCGGCAGTAATTTTGACAATTTCACCGGGGCCTAATTCGCGAACTCTCTCGTAACCCAACTTTTCATAAGCAAACGATTCCAAACTGACACAATGTGCATCATCGTGCTTGGCAATATGAACAGGCAACCTTCCTAATTTATCTCTGGCTGCAATTATCGATCCGTCATCCTGCAAGATTATGAGGGTAGCCGAACCGTCAATCTGTTCCTGAACAAACTGAATGCCCTCAATAATACTGTCCTTCGTAGAAATCATAGCGGCAACCAGTTCAACCGAGTTAACTCCACCGCCTGTCATGGCGTCAAAGTGCGCACCCTTGTTAGCAAGATAGTTGCTCAGCAATTCTTCGGAATTGTTGATAGCTCCGATGAAGCATATTGCTACGGTACCGAATCTTGAACGGATAAGCAACGGTTGCGGTTCAAAGTCACTTATACAACCTATTGCAGATGTACCGCTGAGTTCGTCAAAAATTTTATCAAACTTAGTTCTAAACGGAGCGTTTTGAATGTTATGTATCTTGCGCTGTAATCCGTCGGTCTTGTTATATGCCGCCATACCTGCGCGGCGGGTTCCCAAATGAGAATGGTAGTCGGTTCCAAAAAAAGTATCCGACATAACATCGAACTTGCCGACTACGCCAAAAAATCCTCCCATAGTTACACCTTTCTTTATGTCAATATCAATTAACCGTTATATTTATCTTCAATTTCCTTGTTCTTTGCTAAAACCTTCTTTTCGCCGTCAGAACGCGCTTTATCAAGTTTATAGGCAAGCTCTTCATCAGAAATTGCCAACATCTCAATACAAAGCAAAGCGGCATTGACAGCTCCGTCAATGGCAACAGTAGCCACCGGCATACCGGAAGGCATCTGAACAGTTGACAGAAGTGCATCAACACCGTCTAAATTGTTTGACTTTACAGGAATGCCTACAATAGGCAATGTTGTTCTTGCAGCCAGAGCACCTGCCAAATGTGCAGCTTTACCTGCCGCCGCGATAATGGCACCGAAGCCGTTTGCACGTGCATTAAGAGCAAACTGAGCTGCGGCATCAGGAGTTCTGTGTGCCGAGAAAACGTGCACCTCGCAAGGCACACCATATTCCTTCAAAGTATTGATAGCCTTTTCAACTACGGGAAGGTCACTGTCACTACCCATAATAACTGCGATCTTTTTCATAAATATATCCTCCTCAAATACGAGTTTCTTGACTTAAAATTTTCTGCCAAAAACACAAAAAAGCAGACTTCCGCCTTAAAAACTGCGGAAATCTGCCCAGACGGTCGGCATTTTATCTTTCGCGTTCCCATTGTGTTAATTCACATTTCCGTCAGTCGCGCAAAAGTACTAACTAAGTATATCAAAAAACGACATTTTTGTCAACAATATTAAGTCCCAAAAAGGAGCCTATTTTTGAACAATTTTTAGTTGAATTTTAACCTATTCACCGAGGAATGCATTTTTAGGTTTTGCATCTGATTTTCACATCAGCAAATGTCGATATTACACATAAACCATTGAAACCAAAGATGGTTTCGGGGTTTTGTTCTTGTACGATTTGAGATTTTGACCATTTTATGCTATAATTTCAATAATATCCTTTTAAATCAACACAATTGCAAAATCGTGTTGTTCAATAAGCCTCCTTGCATTGATAAAATATCATTGTAAAAAACAAAAGGAGGTTCTTAAAATGAACACAGACAAAATCATCGCAGAATCAATCGCAAAGGACTATGCACCGAAAGAGAGTTCCAAACTCGTTGCCCTCAAAAAGTTGGATAACAAGGCGAAACTCCCTGCCACCATTTTCACCTATTCTTGTGGGATTATCTCGGCACTTGTATTTGGTACAGGTATGTGCCTTGCCTGCAATGTAGATACTTGATTTACACGGCAGCAGGTGTAAGACGAGAAAATGAAGAAATTGCTCGAATGACAAGGTTTGCCAATAGAGTCTTTGACCCTTTGCACCTCATCAGGTCAAATGTTTCTTTTGTAATTCCACCTCCATAGATTAACTTATGTGTGTATTTGTTTTTATTCCTCCTTCTTAAATTTAAAAGTAACATGTAAACAATATTTAGATTTGTTTTTTATTTCAAGTAATCTTCTTATAATGCTAAAAACAATCAAAAGGATTCTTTATTCTTTTAACAATCTTCATAACCCTAATCACTCTATGTTTAAGACAAAGACTCATAATGCTTATATAATCATCATGATTAATAAGAGTCTTATATAAAGAAAAAGAGTCATAAAGATTCTATTAAGAATCGTTATAACTCGTAAAGATTGCATTTTCTCTTGTGTTTTTGTTTGTAAAGCGATATAATTAACGATACAGATGTATTCAAAAACTAAGAATATTTTAAAAGGAGAATTAAAATGGCTTTAATTAAGTGTCCCGAATGTGGAAAAGAAATATCAGATAAAGCACCTGCTTGTATTCATTGCGGATTACCTCTTAAAGAGTGTATTAATAACACGGATGATACAGTTTTAGAAAATACTATAGACATTAGTAATGAAGTAAAGCAAATCACAATGCAATTTGAAAATTATAGAATTAGAAGGGCAGCTTTTTACTATCAAACAGCCCGATTTACTTATGATGCCTTTTATACTGATGTAAGCATTGAGAAAATTCAAAAAGCAGTGAATTGCAACGAAGGAAATTTAGGTCCATATGAAGTTATTGATTATCTAGTTAGCAATTCCAAAAGAGTAGATGACCTATGTAAAGATTCCCCAAATTATAAAAATTATGAAAATTATATTATCGAAATAAGTTTTCTAATGAAAAATCCCAGATATGATTTCTTGTCTTTTGGATGTTGGACATATTGGCTTAAAAATTTAAATTATGAAAAAATCAGTAAAGAAACTTTAAAAACATTGGCAAAAATAATTGCAAGTGGTAACTTTACTTTTTGGACAAAAGGTGAGCTCAATGTTTTATTTGAAAGAATGACTTTTTCTGAACAAGTTGAATGTATGCAATATTGGGGAGAAAAGAGCAAATCAGATATTGTTAAAGCAAAAATAAATAGTGAAGGATTATATGATTTTTGGCTTGAATGTAAAAACAACGGACAAGAATTTGACCTAAATAAAATCAACGATTATAAGGGTACAGACATTGGAAATATTATTTTGCCAGAGGTTGAAAATAAAACGGCACTGCATGCAATACATAACAGTTCCATTCCATCTAACATTGTAACCTCGCCGAAAATCCCCAAGTGCCCAAAATGTGGTTCTACATCCATAGCCACTATAAACAGAGGTTATTCTATTGTATGGGGATTTTTAGGAAGTGGTAAACCTGTGAATGTTTGTCAATCTTGTGGGCATAAATTCAAGCCTGGAACTTAAATAAAAATTGACAATATACCATAGATAAAGTTTTACAATGTTATTAAATATTTGCACCAAGTTTGCACCAAAGCAAAAATCGAGGCATAAAGAAAACCCCGAAAACCGTGATGGTTTCGGGGTTTTTGAATACTCTTTGAAATAAGAAATTATCTCTTTGAGAACTGGGGTGCACGACGTGCGCCTTTGAGTCCGTACTTCTTTCTTTCCTTCATTCTGGGGTCTCTGGTCAAGAAACCTGCCTTTTTGAGTGCAGGACGAAGATTCTCGTCAAACTGCAAGAGTGCACGGGAGATACCGTGACGGATAGCACCTGCCTGACCGGTAACGCCACCGCCTGCTACACGGCAAACGATATCAAACTTGTCGAGGTTGTCGGTGAGTGCCAAAGGCTGACGAACGATGAGCTTCAAGGTTTCAAGGCCGAAATACTCTTCGATGTCACGATCGTTAATAGTAATTTTACCTGTTCCGTTGTAAACACGAACACGGGCTACCGAGCTCTTTCTTCTGCCGGTACCGTAAAAATAAGGCTTTCCTTCAAACATCAGTTATGTCCTCCCTTCATTAAAACGACAGTTCTTCGGGCTTCTGTGCCGAATGAACGTGTTCGCTTCCGCGGTATACACGGAGTCTTGTGAGAGCTGCTCTGCCGATAGTAGTGTCGGGAACCATACCCTTAACTGCTAACTCCATTGCAAACTCAGGCTTTTCAGCCATAAGGGTTGAATACTTAACCGACTTCAAACCGCCGATGAAACCGGTGTGATGCTGATAAAGTTTCTTATCGAGCTTCTTGCCGGTGAGAACTGCCTGTTCGCAGTTGATGATGATAACGTGATCGCCACAGTCAACATGGGGAGTGAAAGTGGGCTTCATTTTGCCGCGAAGAATATCAGCAGCTTTTGCAGCAACACGACCGAGCGGTTTGCCGGCAGCATCGATGATATACCATTTACGGGTAACTTCAGCGGGCTTTGCCATATAAGTTGACATAAATATTTCCTCCGTTTTTGATTTCGAAATTTAGCCTAAGTATAATATCACGTTGAAATTCAAATGTCAACACTAATTTTTCAAAAATTTAATTTATCAACCGCAAACTCTCGTTTTCTTTGATTTTCTTCATTTTTCTCTTGTTTTCTCAAACTTAATTTTCAAAAATAATGCTTGACAACATACATTTTTCGCGAAATTTCTTCTATAATGTTTGCTTTTTTAAAGTTTAGGTGCTAAAATGAATGTAAATATAATTGTTAAAGTGAGGTATTGTCTGCTTAATGCAGGCTATGGATGTAAATGGGCTACTTTTTGAACGCTACTGAGCTTTGCTCCGGTTTCGCCGTTCCGACATCGGTTGTAGATAAGCATATCAAGCTTGCAAGTGCTACGCATTTGCGGGTACTTTTGTGGTGTCTGCGTTTTCAGAATTATAACGAACAGGCTGTTGCCGAGGGATTAAAGCTCGATATCGACTCGGTTTCTGATGCTTTTATGTATTGGAACGAGGCAGGCATTTTGGGTAAGTTCAACGATGAGCCTGAAAAAGTGGTTGCCACCCCCTTGCCCGAGAATCAACCTTCAAAAAAGAAAAGCATTGTTGGCAATACCATTAAACCCACGCGCGAAGAAATTGCAAAACGCGGTCTTGAATGCGAAGAGGTTGCCTTTATTTTAAGAGAATCAGAGTTGCTTTTTGGCAGATCGTTGCGACACAGCGAGGCATCAACTCTGACCTGGCTTTTTGACGACCAGGGTTTAAGCGCATCGCTTATACTTATGATAGTGGGATACGCAGTATCCGAGGGTCGTTCCAACATCGGTTTTATTGAACGAACCGCTATTGAGTGGGTCAACAACGGCATTTCGGATATTGAATCAGCCGAAAAAAGACTTGTCACTATGCGTCAGAGCCGAAGTGCGTGGCATCTGGTTGAAACTGCAATGGGCATTGAGCACCGTTCACCCTCAAAAGCCGAACTTGAAACGGCTGATAAATGGGTCAATGAGTGGGGTTACGGAAGGGATATTATCCGTTTGGCCTATGAAACCTGTGTTGATGCAACATCAAAATTCTCTATGCCCTACATAAAGAAGATAATTCAGGAGTGGCACAAAGCCGGAGTAAAAACGGTCGATGATGTTGAAAACTTGAAAAAGCCTGACCCTAAACCCGAAAACTCCGGTGACCAGTATATTGACTTTTTCAACAGTCTTGTAAGAAAAAATGAGGAGAATGCATAATGTCTTTTTCCAATGATACAATTAAAAAGGCTTTGGATGAAATTTTCAAACGCCGTAAAAATGCCGAAATGGCACACGAGAGAGCCAAAGAGAGCTTGCTTATCAACAATCCGCCGTTGGCTGACTTGGAGAAAGAAATCAGTTGTATCAGTTCATCCTTTGCGATGACTATGATAAGCGGTGATTCCGAAAAAGCAGAAAAACTGATTTTGGAAATAAAAGTTCTCAACGAAACCAAGGACAAGCTTTTAAAAGAGTTGAAATTTTCGAAAGAGCCTGACTACACCTGCAAAATGTGTAATGATTCAGGCTATGTAAACGGTAATATGTGCCGTTGCGTAAAAGAACTCGCTGCCGAGATGAGTTATTCAAAACTCATAAGCGAAATGCCGTTACAGACTTCGACCTTCGACAACTTCGATCTTTCACTCTACCCCGAAACCAAGAACGAACAGGGCATTTCACCAAGAAATCAGATGACTGCTGTTCTTCGCTCCTGCAAACAGTTTGTTGAAAGTTTCCCGTCTGGCGGAAACCTTCTACTCACGGGTAAAAGCGGTCTCGGCAAAACGCACTTGTCGTTGGCAGTTGTCAACTCGATTCTTGCAAAAGATTACAATGTTATTTACGGGTCGGCACAAAATCTTATTAACGAGGTCAGCCGTGAAACCTTTGACCGTTCGGGTTCGACAGAACGAATCGACAGTCTTACCTCTTGCGACCTTTTAGTATTGGATGACCTCGGCACCGAATTTTCTACACCTTTGAGTGTTTCGGTAGTTTACAATATAATTAACACTCGATTGTTAAAAGGTTTGTCGACAATAATCAGCACCAACCTCACCCCTGCCGAAATAAGTCAATGCTATAACGAGCGCATAACCTCGCGTCTTGTGGGCAGTTACACTATATGTCAATGCTTCGGCAACGATATAAGACAGATAAAATCGGTTAACAGATAAAGAAAGACCGCAGTTCGAAAGAACTGCGGTCTTTTATCACATTAAATCCTCATCATATACTGCGCGGCAACCACCAATAAATTTAGGTCGCACACGGGCAGCGGTGAGAAGAGCCTCACCTATTTTCTTGGTTTCAAGTCTTACGGGAACGGCAACCTCTTTCAGATGCATACCGATAAGAGTCTGACCGATATCAAGACCTGCATCAGCCTTGATTTTTTCGACTGCACACGGTTTATTAAATGATCTGTACGCCGCAGTCGCAAATGAACCGCCAGCCTTGGGTTGCGGCACAACATTAACAACATCAATATCCTTTTTCTCTGCCACTTCGCTTTCTACGATAATAGCACGATTGAGATGCTCACAGCACTGCGCTGCAAGATATATTCCATTTTCGTCGAGCACCGACTTTACAGCCGAAACTATGCTTTCGGCAACCTCGGGCACCGAATCGGTACCTATCTTACTGCCGATTATCTCACTTGTCGAGCAACCGACTACTAAAATATCGCCTTTTTTAAGTTTTGCAACATCAATAAGTTCTTTTACCGCCTCGGTTGCAGACTTTATATAATTCTCCATAAGCTTCCTTCTAACAACTGTATTTTCCTTGGTCGCAAAGTGCTTTAATAGCACTCACAACCGAGTCCAGATCTTCCTTGTATGTAACACCATACCACTTGTCGTCAGCCACCAGAACCTTCACCTTTTTGGTGCCGTTCTTAATAAGCTTATCGACAACAAAAGGAAGATAAAATTCCGACTTGGGCACTTCCCTTTTCTCGTTTAAAAACTCTATAAAATCATTACTGAGATATTTGAAAATATCGGGTGTAAATCCCCACATATTCATAGAAACAACCGTATCGGGCGACAACTGAGAAACGTTGCCGTCATCATCGATAAAGCGGCACTTGGAGTCAATCTTTGTGTGCTCGGTAACGTCCTTCAAATAGCCGTTATTCACGGTGCAAACACCTCTTGATACAGTTCCGTTTTCGGTTACGGTGTTTTCAAGACGGAAGCCCACCATACAGTAATCATTACCTTCTGACAGACCCTGTGCAACCTTTTTAAATGCCGATTCGCCATAAAAGTCATCGGCATTGATAACAGCAAACGGAGTGTTAACCTTAGGTTCGCAACAAAGAATTGCATGGCCTGTTCCCCATGGTTTTTCTCTGCCGCAAGGCACCTTAAATCCGGCAGGAATTGCGTCTAACTCCTGATAAACATACTCTACGGGCAGGATTTTTTCAACCCTTGCACCGACAGCCTCTTTAAATTCCTTTTCAATGCTGTGCTTTATAACGAAAACAACCTTTGTAAAGCCAGCCTTCTTTGCATCCATTACCGAAAAGTCAAGAATAGCCTCACCATTCGGGCCAACCGCAGCAACCTGTTTGAGTCCTCCAAAACGGCTTCCCATACCCGCGGCCATAACTACCAATGTCAAATCCATTGATATATCCTCCTAACAACTGACAGAAATTCAATCGGTCTTTTTATCATTATCAGACTTTGCTTTAAGCTTACTGTTCTTCTCACTAAAACCTTCGGTGCTTTCGCGAACGAACAAAATCTTAATGGTCATAATTATAAGCTTTATATCTTCAAGGAATGAATAATGCTCAATATAATAAAGGTCCATATTGAGCTTATTCTGCGGAGTGGTGTTATATTTGCCGTAAATCTGTGCGTAACCTGTAAGACCTGCCTTGACCTTATGGCGAAGGTTAAATTCGGGGAATATCTGCTGATTTGTCTCAACGACTTCCTTCATTTCAGGTCTGGGTCCTACCAACGACATATCACCGAAAAGAATATTGAAAAGTTGCGGCAGTTCATCCAATCTGAACGGTCTTATGATTTTGCCTACCAATGTTATTCTATCGTCATCAACGGTAGTAAGCTTAACCTCGTCACCGGGTTTTTGAACCTTCATTGAACGGAATTTATAAATGCTGAATTCACGATTATCACGAGTAACTCGCACCTGCTTGAAAATGATAGGGCCGTTATCGGTAGCCCTTATTGCAATAGCGATAGCCAGCATAACAGGACTTGTCAAAATAACACCTATTGCCGAGACTATAATATCCATTGTTCGTTTCAACGCACGTTGTTCCATCGAAAGACCGCCGTTATGCAAGAAAAGAACAGGAGTGTCAAAAATCTGAACCGGATAGCTGCCGTTTAATATCGTATCCGAAGATGACGGCAGCATATAAATACGCTTATTCTGTGAATAACAGTATTTCAATATTTCAGACTTGATTTCCGGATTAAAATCGCAGATAAGCACGGTTTCAAAAGCATCTATTTCTCTTTTGATTTCATCAATATCACGGTCAACCGTAATACCTTTCGAAAGATTAAAACGCTCCTTTATGGTAGCTACTTTCTTTATTATATCATTTCGCTTTTCGGCAGAAAAAATAGCCAAAACACTTCTTGCTTTATATAACGTAAAATAGCAATAACTGAGAGAATGCATCACTATTATCGTCATTATTACCTGAATCACCATAAGCAGCAAAAGTCCCAAAGGATTTACCAACTTACGAGCAATAAGACAAAGTTCAAAATACGTAAAACAGTTAGTAAACAGCAGTGACAAAGACATACTATATACCAACTCGTGCATACGCATAATGCCTACCTTGAAGGCATCATAAACCGAAATGAATACAAACAAAATCACAGCGTATGTAAAGATAAGAAAAAGGTTTCCGACACCGCCGAAAGTAGCCTCTTTATAGTAAAGAGACCAAATAGCAACAAAAGCCGTTATAAACGCAATAACGGACAACGCCTTCATCATATACATAACGGTATTGCGGAATTTTATAAGAGTTCTCACAACCTATGCCTTCCTTCGACAATGATCTATTTTTAAAAGAAGGTTGCCCTTCAAGACAAATTCGAACTTAAATACACTGTAAATTATACAATAAACATCATAAAATGTCAACAAATCGACTTTATACTACCGACTGCTATCGGGAATATATTATTATTCTTGACTTTTTTTGAAAATGTACTATACTAAATATTATTATTCTCAAAATAAAAACTCTTTAAGGAGGCAAATGTATGAATAACAACGATAAAAATATGGAAACGATCGTAAATCTTGCTAAAAGCCGCGGTTTTGTTTACGCCGGCAGTGAAATTTACGGCGGACTTTCAAATAGCTGGGACTACGGCCCGTTGGGACTTGAACTCAAAAGCAACGTTAAAAAAGCTTGGATGAAGAAGTTTGTTCAGGAATCTCCCTATAATGTTGGCCTTGATTCTGCGATTATTATGAACCCTCAGACCTGGGTAACCAGCGGTCACGTCGGCGGTTTCTCCGATCCTTTGATGGACTGTAAGGACTGCCACGCACGTCACAGAGCCGACAAGCTCATTGAAGATGCAGGCGGCAAGGCAGAAGGTATGACCTTTGAGCAGATGGAAGAGTACATTAAAGATAACGGTATTGTCTGTCCTGAATGCGGTAAGGCAAACTTCACTGATATCAGAAAGTTTAACCTTATGTTCAAGACCTTTATCGGTGTTACAGAAGATGCTAAAAACGAAGTATACCTCCGTCCCGAAACTGCACAGGGTATCTTCGTAAACTTTGCAAATATTCAGAGAACAACCCGTAAAAAGCTGCCCTTCGGTGTTTGCCAGATAGGTAAATCCTTCCGTAACGAGATTACTCCCGGTAACTTCATTTTCCGTACACGTGAATTTGAACAGATGGAATGTGAGTTCTTCTGCAAACCCGACACCGACCTTGAATGGTTCTACTATTGGAAAGACTTCTGCAAGAATTGGTTGTTGTCATTGGGCTTGAAGGAAGAGAATATCCGTATGCGTGACCACGAAAAAGAAGAACTTTCCTTCTATTCAAAGGCTACTACCGACATTGAGTTCCTCTTCCCGTTCGGTTGGGGTGAACTTTGGGGTATTGCTGACCGTACAAACTACGACTTAGGTCGTCATCAGGAAGCAAGCGGCAAATCGCTTGAATACTTTGACCCGGAAACCAACGAAAAGTACATTCCTTACGTTGTTGAGCCCTCTTTGGGTGCCGACCGTGTATTCCTTGCATTCCTCTGCGATGCTTACGATGAAGAAATCGTTGACGAAACAAAGAACGATGTTCGTGTAGTTCTTCGTTTGCACCCTGCACTTGCACCTTTCAAAGCAGCCGTTCTTCCCCTTTCTAAAAAGTTGGCAGAACCCGCAGAGAAGATCAGAGCAATGTTGGCAAAGGAATTTATGGTCGATTACGACGATGCCGGATCTATCGGTAAGAGATATCGCCGTCAGGACGAAATCGGTACTCCTTTCTGTATCACATACGATTTTGACAGCGAAACCGATGGTTGCGTTACTATTCGTGACCGTGACACCATGGAGCAGACCCGTGTTCCCATCGACTCACTTGTTGAGTTCATTCGTTCAAAACTCGATTTCTAAAAAACACTACTCGGTTGTACTGAATTATCAGTGCAACCGAGTTTTTTGTTGAAAAAGGCAAGAATTTGTGTTACAATTAAATGGAAATGAAATCACAAGTATAGGAGTGTAAATTCAAGGATGGATAAAAAGGTTAAGATGGGACGCCCCAATAGACTTTTAGTCGCACTGCTTTCTCTCTTTATTGTTGCTGCAATAGCAAGCGGTACTGTTTTTATTACGGAATATTGGGGTTCTATTAAGAGTACAATTTTTTCGAGCCAAGGCACGACCTCAAAGGTTGGCGGTGATTCGACACAGTCATCCGGTAATGGCGAGATAAAGGACAATAAGACCTATACTGCAACCGTTGCAGCCACGGGCGACCTGCTCATTCACGAATCGGTATTCAAGGCCGCTAAACAGAGCGACGGAACCTATAATTTCGACAGTATGTTCCAGCACATTTCAAGTTATATTTCAAAGGCCGATTACGCCGTCGCAAACCTTGAAACCACCCTTGCCGGAACAGAACTCGGTTATTCTTATTCGGGATACCCCTGCTTTAACACACCGGATGCACTTGTCGACTCGGTAAAGAAATCGGGTTTTGATATGTTGCTTACCGCAAATAATCACTCCTATGATACAAGATACAAAGGTATGCTCCGCACACTTGAAGTCATAGACCAAAGCGGTCTTGACCGATTGGGAATAAACAAGGACACCACCGAGAAAAAATACGTGGTGAAGGAAATAAACAACATTAAAATCGGAATGGTCTGCTACACTTACGAAACCGACACAAGCAAGGACGCGGTTGCTTTAAACGGCATTCCGTTAAGTGATGATGCCACAAAGTTGGTCAATGCATTTAGTTATTCAGAACTCGACACCTTCTATCAGAATATGGAAAAGCATATTGCCGATATGAAGAATGACGGTGCCGAAGCCATTATGCTCTTCATCCATTGGGGCGACGAATACCATACCGAAGAAAACAAAACTCAACAGACGATAGCACAAAAAATGTGTGATTTGGGTGTTGATGTCATCGTCGGTGGTCATCCTCATATGGTACAGCCCGTTGACCTTATTTCTTCGACGGTTGACCAAAACCACAAGACTGTCTGCCTTTATTCCATGGGTGATACACTCTGCAATATCCCCAATTCAAAAAACGGTAAAGAGCCCGGCTACTGCCTCGACGGCGTTCTCTTCAACGTGACCTTTGAAAAGAAAAACGGCGTTGTTTCCGTGAAATCTGCAGATATTCTTCCTCTTTACTGCAACATCTACTACTCTAACAGCAAGGGCATGAACGATTACGAGATAATTCCTTTGGACGAGAATGTTGATAATTGGCAAGCCACATTCAATCTTTCTGATACAACACTTGCCGAATGCAAGCGTTCAATAGAACGCACCACCGAAATCGTTAAGGAAGGTCTTGAAAAGGTCAATAAATACCTTGCCGACCCCTCTTCATACAAAGAAGAAAATTAACAGTAGACAAAATAGCACCACTGTGCTATACTGACATTCGAAATCGAATGCTTATTGAAATTGGATTTCAAGTAAAGGCTCTTTTGTAGCCATTCACAGAGTAGAAACCGATGCGTCAAGTGCTGATGGGACGGGGAGTTGCCCATTGGACGAAAGGTGAAAACCTGCGGTGACGGTTTCGCATCCCGCTGTAATAATAAGATTTTTTAACCTCTTATTATTCAACGACGATGGAATAATAGGAGGTTTTATTATGCACTCAAAAGCATCACAACACATTAGAAAAATTGCAGTACTCGCCGTCATGACGGCACTGGCGGTAGTTTGTTCAGGGCAATTCCCATACGGTTTAACGGTACGAGTCGGCGAATTCATTAAAATCTCTCCCATATTTGTAATAATAGGCGTTGTTGCCGCCACCTACGGTGTGTGGGAGTCTGCTTTGGTCGCATTCTTGTCGGACCTTATTCAAAGCCTTACGGCAGGTTTAGGCGTATCATTTGCACTTCTTATTATCAACACACTGATAGGATTATGTTTCGGATTTTTATTAAGAAAACCCAACCTTTTAAAAATAATCATTTCGGTTTTATTGACCCAAATCATCGGCAGTCTAATCCTTATAACCGCAGTGCTTTGCATAAGATACGGAATGAACTTTAAAGCAATTATACTCTGGCGAGTTTTACAGACTGTAATTATGATCTGCGTTGAAATCCCTGTTCTAAAACTTTTACTGATCAACACCAACCTTCCCCAAAAACTAAAAAGCAACAATTAAAGATTAAATAAAAAAACTCCCGCAAGGCATTCCTTGCGGGAGTTTTAATTTACTCTTATTTTGCGTAATCAACAACACGGTTTTCTCTGATAAGATTAACCTTAATCTGACCGGGATAATCGAGATTGTTTTCGATTTCCTTAACAATATCACGTGCGACAAGAATCATCTGGTCGTCGGAAATTGCCTCAGGCTTGATCATTACGCGGATCTCACGGCCTGCCTGAATAGCAAAGGAAGTTTCAACACCGTTGAAGGAATTGGCGATTTCCTCCAATTTTTCAAGACGCTTGATATAGCTCTCGATGTTTTCTCTTCTTGCACCGGGACGGGCAGCAGATATAGCGTCAGCCGCCTGAACAAGACAAGCAATAACTGTCTTAGCCTCAACGTCACCGTGGTGAGCGTGAATGGCATGAACGACTGCTTCGCTTTCCTTGTACTTCTTAGCGACCTCAACACCCAATTGAATGTGTGAGCCTTCCTGCTCGTGATCGATTGCCTTACCGATATCGTGTAAAAGACCTGCTCTTTTTGCAAGGCTTACGTCCTCGCCAAGTTCAGCCGCCATAAGACCTGTCAAATGGCAAACTTCAAGCGAATGGTTAAGAACATTTTGACCGTAACTTGTTCTGTAAGTCAAGCGGCCAAGCAGCTTAACGATTTCAGGATGCATACTGTGGACGCCAGCATCGAGCAACGCTCTCTCGCCTTCCTGACGGATGGTGCGATCAACTTC
>JAZRMK010000010.1:0-17483 GCA_045647525.1 Acutalibacteraceae bacterium | reverse complement strand
ATGGAAAATATCATAGTTGGTGATACGGTTTTAGTTACAATCGGTGACTTTAGTGAAGAAATGCCTTTCGTGGATATTCTTATTGCTGAAGACGGAAAACTTCAACTATTTTTTGATAAAGAAGACCATAACATTAATATTTGTATTTATAATCAAAGATTTTGCGATACATACGATATTGAAGTGGGTGCAATGGTAACAATAAAGAAAAAATAAAAGAAAATCAGGTTTTTCACCCAGTTCTTTTTCGGACATGAATGACAAACGAAAATCCCGTTCACGTAAGTGGGCGGGATTTTACTTTTTCACTCTTCACTTTTCACTTTTTACTAAAACTTGCAGACGGGATTTAAGGCAAGTGAAAAGTGATAGACAATAAGTGTTGCACCGCTGATTTTAATGTGCTATAATACAAAAAATAAATTGTAGTTTTTTGCGGTAAAAGGGGTGCTTGTGATGGTAAAGTTGTTTAATTATGCGATAGACATCGGCGAACAGATGCTTATATCAGGCGCCGAGGTTCATAGAGTGGAAGAAAGCATAAATCGTATGTGCACCGCATTGGGCGCTGTTAGGGTTGATGTTTTTATAATAACCAGTAGTATTGTTGTCACTATTCACACAAGCGATGGCGAAGTGTATACACAAACAAGACGTGTTATTTCTACAAGTACCAATTTTGAAAAACTGCACCTATTGAATGATTTATCAAGAAGCATTTGCCGAAAGCGTCTTACTGAACAAGAAATTCAAGAAAAATTCAATGCTGCTGTTAACGTCAAGAAAGCACCTCTTTGGTTAGAAGTTGTTTGCTACGCATTAATAGCAGGTGCATTCACTTTGTTTTTTGGCGGAAGTGTTGTGGAAGCAGCATTTTCTTTACTTGTGGGAGCCGTAGTGCGATTGGGCATATTCTTGTGCAACAAGATGTTCACAAACAAAATTTTTGATAAATTTGTTTCTGCTGTTATAGCAACTTTTATGGCTTATATTGCGGTTAAGTTTGGTTGGATATCAAGCGTTGATAAAATCATTATAGGAAACATAATGACTTTGATCCCGGGCATTGGCTTGACCAACGCGCTGCGTGATTTATTCACAGGAGACAGCATATCAGGTCTTTTGCGACTGATTGAAGCGGCTTTGATTGCGCTTGCAATCGCGGCAGGCTATTTTGTGGTCGCTGTATTGGGAGGATTTGCTCTATGACTGTAACTGAGATTGTGCAAATCACGTCAGGCTTTGTTGGCTCAATGGGTTTTGCCACACTATTTAATATCAGGGGCAAAAAGTTTATTGCGGTGTCTGTTGGCGGTTTTATTTCGTGGCTTTTGTTTGTTGTTTTAAGCAGATGGATTCCAAGTGAGCCTATCAACTATTTTGTTGTAGCATGCTCGATTTCTGCCTATTCTGAAATAATGGCGATAGTGTTAAAAACCCCTGCTGCGACCTTTGTGACAACATCCTTGATACCGTTGATACCCGGCGGTTCGTTATATTATACGATGTCACACGCATTTAGCGGGAATTCCGAACTGTTTTTGCAAAAAGCGATAAGTACACTAAAATTATCTGCGGCTTTGGCGTTAGGAATTATAATTTCCTCGACCTGTGCCAGACTATTGCACAAGGCACTTAATAAAAGAGCAAAGAAAGCAACGGCGCAAAGTGAACATTAACAATAAGTGGCATTGTCATTTTGTTAGTTTCGCTTTGGGGTTTAATAATTATAAACTTACTTTTTATTTCGCAAAAAAAAGACGGTTAATTCAAAAACCGTCTTTTTCATTTGTTATATATTATAATTGATAATTGGGGAATTGGTCAAAATTCGTGATATTTTGACATTGTGTTTTAAATGACACTGTGATAGAATACGGTGGTGAAAAAGTTTTGGGAGGGATTTGGTTGAGCAGCAGAGTAATAGCAAGAAAACATCGAAAAAATGTTGTGTCTGTACCGGCTGTACTGCACGGTGTAGTTTCTTTCTTTAAAAGAAACGTTGTTATGAACGTAGCTTTAATTGCGGCTTTTACAACAAGCGTTTTTGTTCCTGTCGATGCTCTGTATCTCAGCTACTTCGATTTCAAAACACTGACCTGTCTTTTCTGCGTATTGGCGGTAGTTTGCGCACTGAAAAACATTCGGTTTTTCTACACTTTGGCGCAGTGTGTTGTACAGCGTTTTAAAAATGCCCGTATGAGCGTTTTGGCACTGACGTACATAACTTTTATCGGTTCGATGCTTATAGCCAACGATATGGCACTTTTGACATTTTTGCCGTTGGGATACTTTGTGTTGACCGAAACCTGTAAACAAAAGTATATGGCATTTACCTTTATAATGCAGAATATAGCTGCGAACTTGGGCGGAATGCTGACACCGTTCGGAAATCCGCAGAATCTTTACCTGTATTCTAAATTCAATATTCCTAATTTGGAGTTTATGGGGATTATGCTTCCGCCGTTTTTACTGTCGGTAGCGTTTATCACAACTTGTTGTCTTGTGTTTGTAAAACCCGAGCCTCTGGAAATATCGGGGGAAAGGGCTAAATTACCTAAGGGCAGAACAGCTTTTTATTTGGCACTCTTCTCATTGGCTATTGCAATAGTTTTTAGAGGTGTTCCTTACTGGATAGGGCTGATTATAATACCTATATGCCTTTTCTTTGCCGACCGTGACGCGCTCAAAAAGGTCGACTATCCGCTGCTTTTGACCTTCGTTTTCTTCTTTATATTTGCAGGCAATATGGCACGAATCGACGTCGTTGTCAACTTTTTCTCTGTTCTTTTGGAAAAGAGCACTTTGATTTTCAGTGTGCTTTCCTGCCAGTGCATCAGTAATGTGCCGTCAGCAATTCTGCTGTCGCAGTTCACCGACAACTACCGTGAGTTGCTTGTAGGCGTCAATATTGGCGGAGCAGGCACACTGATAGCTTCTCTTGCAAGCCTTATAACGTTCAGGGAATACACCTTGCACAACCCCGAAAAAACAGGCCATTATCTTAAACTTTTCTCATTGTTCAATTTTGCAATCTTAGCGATTCTGACCGTTTTCATGTTGATTATTATGTAATAAAACCCTCTCAAAGATTTACTTTGAGAGGGTTTTAGTTACTCTAAATTAAAAATGTCATCATAGGTTGTGTTAAGAATGTTTCGAATAAGAATTATTTCGTCGGGGTAGAGGTGTCTTTGCCCGACCTCTATTTTGGCTAACGCACTGCGTGTTATATCGCAACCTTCAATTTGCAGGCGTGCCGAGAGCATTTCCTGTGTAATTTTTGCTTTTTCGCGGAGATTTCTTATGTTCTGACCAATTCTTTTTTCAATTTCAATATTCATGATCAACCGCCTTTGCACTTATATAAGAACAAATACCTTGACTTTATTATATTTTAATGTTATTATGGTTATGCACCTATATAGGTGCAAACACAAATCTGGAGGTTTTATTTATGAAAAAATTATTGGCTTTGGTATTTGTTCTTGCGTTGTGCGTGGCCTTGGTCGGCTGCGGTGGAGACAAGACAACATCTTCGACAGACAACGGCGAATCAAAACCGCAGAGTACTGCTTCGGCTCCGGTCAAAGATACGTCATCCGAAGCTCCCGTTTTGGCAAAGTGGGAACAGTTTATCATTGACTATGAAAAATGGGTTGATGAATACATAGTGCTCAGCAACAAGGTGATGGCCGACCCGACAAATGACGAATTGTTTGATGAATATAGTGTAATGCTTGAAGAAGCAGTCGCATGGGAAGAAGAAATGACCGAAATCGAGACAGAACTCAAAGATGACGCTGCTGCCTTGGCAGAATTTACAGCAGAACTTGAAAGAATTGCCGAAAAGCTTTTGAACGCTATCGAGTTTTAATAAAAACCCTCTCGAAGAAAATCTTTGAGAGGGTCTTCTGTTTAGTCGTCGCAGGTGTTACAGTTTGCTGTGCATTTTACAAAACAGGCTATTGATGAGAAAATAAGTGAAAAAGCAGCCAATAAAATGCCGACAACGATTGCGCCTAAAACACTTGTTGCAGCGAAGGTTACACCCAAGAGAACGACAGATGCAAGCAACGTTACGAGAACGCCTACAATCAACGCAGTGAGATTAGCACAGATACAGCCATTGTTGCGTGAGCTACATCCGAAAAGTGCTTTTGCAAAAAGCAGAAGCAGCACACCCAAGGCGATGCCGAAGGTCACCCAAAGGAACACCGAAGGAACAGTTATAACAGCGGTAAAACGGAGAACGCCGGCAATAATACCAATGATGAGTGAGGCGGTAATGCCAAGGCCGAGACAATCGAATCTGCCGGTACATCTACAATTACAGTTTATCATTTTTTCACCCCTATCCATATTATGAAAATTTAAGGACAATGGTGAAAGCCCTGAGGCTTTTCGACAAATGCCTCAGGGCTTTTAATTAGTTACAACCGAACTGTTTAGTAGATTCAAAAAGACGCTCGACAGGTTCGCGAAGACATTTGTTTTCAGGTTTAGTGAGATATGGGTCATCAAGATAGATCTCTTTTGCTGCATTTCCTGCTGCGCGAAAAATATCCATATCCTCGGTCAGATCGGCAATTTTCAGTTCGGGTAATCCGTGTTGGCGCCGTCCCAAAAAATCGCCCGGTCCGCGAAGCTTTAAGTCTTCGTCGGCAATTTTGAAGCCGTCGGCCGTGCTTGTGATGAAATTAAGTCGTTTGCCTGTGTCACCGCCTGTGCGGTCGGAAACAAGTATGCAGGTGGATTTATGCTTTCCTCGGCCTATTCTGCCACGGAGCTGATGCAACTGTGACAGACCGAAACGCTCGGCATTCTCAATAAGCATAATAACGGCGTTGGGCACATCTACACCAACCTCAACTACGGTGGTGGATACAAGAAGTTGGATGTTTCCCGTTTTAAAATCATCCATCACCTGTTGCTTTTCTTTGGGTTTCATTTTGCCGTGCAGCAATCCTACTGAGTAGTGCTTAAAGTCTTCCAAACGGAGCTTTTCGTAATACTCAACGGCTGATGCCATACTTGCCGTTTCGTTTTCCTCGACCATAGGGCATATAATGTAGCCCTGGCGGCCTTCGTCAAGATGCTTCTTTATATAACCGAAGGCACGACTCCTTATTTTGCTTTCTATAAGGAAAGTATCAATCGGTTGTCTGCCAACGGGCAAAGTGTCGATAATACTGATGTCCAGGTCGCCGTAAAAAATGAGTGACATAGTGCGTGGAATAGGGGTTGCCGACATGACGAGTATATGCGGTTGCTTGGCTTTTTGACTTAAAACCGTTCTTTGTTCAACGCCGAAACGGTGCTGTTCGTCGGTGACAACAAGACCTAAATTGCCAAAGGTGACATCGTCCTCGATAACTGCGTGCGTTCCGACAAGAATGTTGATTCTTTCGTCGCTCAAGGCCTCTTTTATTTTCTGTTTTTCTGCTTTTTTGACTGAACCTGTAAGAAGCGCTAATTCGACGCCTGTGTCACCCAAAAGATTTAAAAGATTGTTGTAATGTTGGGTTGCCAAAACCTCGGTGGGAGCCATTATGACGCTTTGGTAGCCTTCTTTTGCGGCACAGTAACAAATTGCTGCCGCAACCATTGTTTTTCCCGAGCCGACATCGCCCTGAACCAGTCGGCTCATAGGTGCGCCCGACTTCATATCCTTGAAGCAGTCTGTGATAGCGTTCTCTTGCGCATCGGTCAGTTTAAAGGGAAGAAGGGATTTAAATTCCTTTAAATATCGGTCGGTTATAATGATATCGGTCGATTTTTCACGGCCCGTTTTTTGCAGTAAAACACCCAACTGTAAAAAGAACAGTTCATCAAAACAGAGTCGGTTTCTCGCAGCAACCATATCGTCGTAGGACTTTGGAAAATGAATGCTTTTTATTGCGGAGTTGTAATCACAAAGATTGTGCTTGTCCTTGATTCTTTGTGGCAAGGGGTCGGTAAGTTCTACTGATTCGATAGCCTGCGACATGACCTTGGAAATGGCCTTGGAATTGAGCCCTGCGGTTTGTGGATAGACCGGCAGTATCTTTTGTTCCTGCAAATCGAAGATTTCAGGGGATGACAAAGAACAGCCCAAAAGATTTCTTTCAACAAGGCTGTAGAATATGTATTCCTTACCTTTTTCCAGCATCTGAGCCACAAAACGTGAGTTGAAAAGGGTGATTTCTGCCTCGGTATCGCCGTCGGTTGCCATGAATTTATAGAGTATCATATTTTTTCTGATATAATGCTCTTTTACATTACCTGTCACTCTTAAAATTACTGAACACGGGCGGTCGTACGGGGCTTCGGCAAGCTTTATCGGATGGCTCAGATCCTTATAAGTTCTTGGGTATAAAGACAAAAGAGTGCCGACGTCACGAACGCCGAGCTGTCGGAACAGCTCGGCTCGTTTTTCGCCGACACCTTTTAGAAATCGAACATTATCAGTAGGTTTCATATTATTCAACCGAGATGATGAAGTAGTATACCGGCTGGCCACCGTTAACGAGCGTTACCTCGACATCGGAGCCGACCTTTGCTTGAAGAGCTTTGGAAATAGCGGCAGCTTTTCTTTCGCTTACTTCTTCACCGTAGATGAGTGTAATGAATGATGTTTCCTTGGACGAAAGCTTTTTGACAAGCTTCAAAACTGCTTTTTCAAGGTCAGTTTCAGTAAAGGAAACTTTACCGTTAGCGAGCGCCAAAAGGTCGCCCATCTTAATTTCCTTGCCATCGTATTCAGAGTTTCTTGCCGCAAAGGTTACCTGACCGGTCTGAACGTTTGCATAACTACTCTGCATGGCAATAGTGTTGGACTCTGCATCGCTGTCAGGATCAAAATTGAGCATAGCGGTGATACCCTGAGGAATGGTTCTTGTGGGAAGAACGATAACCTTACGGGAGCTCAACGGGATTGCCTGCTCGGCTGCCATAATGATGTTCTTGTTATTAGGAAGAACAAAAACAGTAGAAGCAGGAGTCTGCTCAATTGCGTTGAGAATATCGTCGGTACTGGGGTTCATTGTCTGGCCGCCACTGACTATCTTGTCTGCGCCCAGATCGGTAAACAACGAATGCAAACCGTCACCTGCGGCAACGGCAACAAAGCCGTAATCCTTTTCAATGGCAACGGGTTCTGCTTTGCCGGGGGCAGCAGGCTTTGCAGTTTTGGGGGCATCGCTCTTGGAATCGTGCTTTGCTCTTTCGTGTTGGTCACGCATATTTTCGACCTTCATGTTGATGAGCTGACCAAAGGTAAGACCCTTTTCAAAGGCGTTACCGGGGTGATCGGTATGAACATGGACCTTGATGATCTCTTCGTCATCAACAACAACAACACAGTCACCGATGGTTTCAAGATAAGCGCGCAAAGTTTTGGGATCCTTGTCTTCGCCCTCTCGTTTTACAATAAATTCAGTACAGTAGGTGAAGGTGATATCAGCCTCAGCTTCTGCGGCAGCATTACGCTGGGTAGAAGCAGGAGAAGCAGAAACAGCTTCTTCGGACTCGATCATCTTACCGTACTTAAGAACTGAGTACATACCTTCCAAAATTACGAGGAAGCCTTTACCACCTGCGTCAACAACGCCTGCTTTTTTCAAAACGGGCAAGATTTCAGGGGTTTCGTTAAGAGCCTTTTCGGCACCTTCAAGAATTGCCTCAAAAATCTCCAAAGTGTCTTTTCCGCGTTTATATGCAGATGTTGCATATTCGGATGCAACACGTGCAACGGTCAGAATAGTACCCTCAGTGGGCTTCATAACTGCGTTATAGGCGGCCTCAACACCAATTTTCATAGCATTGGTAAGACCTTCGGCGTCGAGTTCTTCTTTGCCTTTAAGACCTTTTGCAAAGCCTCTGAACAAAAGGGAAAGAATAACACCTGAGTTGCCTCTTGCACCGCGAAGCAGAGCCGAAGCGTTTACGTCGGCAACCTTAGATGCAGTCTCACCGTCAAGAAGAGCCAATTCTCTTGCGGCGGCACTGATGGTCATAGACATATTGGTGCCGGTATCACCGTCGGGAACAGGGAAAACGTTAAGTTCATCGACAGCAACTTTACAGTTTACAATGTTATTGGCACCTGACAGCAAAGCGTCACGTAATGTATTTCCGTTAAACATATGATACTCCTTAATATAACTTAAAAAGCTTAATAGTTGGTTTACTCTTTGATACCGTCAACACGGACTGTAACCTTGCCGACCTTGATGCCGGTGGTTTCGTTAACAACATATTTAACCTTGTGGGTGATGCTCTTTGCAATAGCGTTGATATTCATACCGTAAGCAACGATGATATGAAGGTCAATATTGATCATATCGATGTCGCCGGTGATCTTAACACCGTTATCGGTGTAATCTTTTTTAGAAACAAGGTTGCGGAACTTCTGCTTTCCGTGAGGAGCCATTCCGGCAACACCGAAGCAGGAAGATGCGGCATTACCAATGAGTTTTGCGAAGTATTCATTTGAAACTTCGACTGTTCCTGTTTTGGTCTCATAAGCGATCATAGTCAGTATACCTCCTGGTTATTTGGAATTAGTGTTTGTAATGTTATAATAAGCGTCAGTTACTGACGACATATTCTCTGATGTAATATTGGAATTAGCAACCGTGATGCCACTGCGATAGCAGATAGGAATAATAGGCATCTCGGCATTAAAAGCATTTATGATGTCGGTCAGGGAAGAGGTGCCCTGGTAAAATCCTTTGACTGCAATATCAACAGTTTCGTTGGGCAGAAATTCGGGCTCTGCATCATCCACGGTGCCATCTGTTACAGCGTCATCGGCCTTATCATCTGCTTTATCGTCGGTGACGTTGTCGGGCTTTTCCTGTTTTACGATATTGGGGATACCGTAAGAAAGTGAGCCGGTCGATGTGACAAGTTCGGTAACGTCCATATTATTAAAAAGACTGACTTCGGCAATGTAGAGATCAAAATCACCGCCCGACAAGGCACGTTTGTACTGTTCCCAAGGCATAATTTTTAATTCTACGTTAAGACCTGCCGCTTCAATTTGCTTTTCAATAAGAGTAGCTGCTGCAACACGCCTGGAATTTTCCTCGTTACAGATAAGCTTTAAAGTGATACGTTTGCCTTTGCTGTTTACAAAAAAGCCCTCTTTATCTTTATTATTATAACCTAAGTCGTTCAAATTCGCAATACTATTTTGCAAATTTGCAGTACTGTTTAGATTCTGTATACCTTTTGCGTCCTCCCAAAGAGGATGGAAAAGTCCTGTTGCGGCCATAGCATACGAGTAATATGCTTTCTCAACTACGGCGGTGCGGTCTATAGCATAAGAAACGGCATAACGCATTTCGGCTGAAGAGAGCCAGGTGCTATCCAGATTTACGCCGAGATATATAAGATTATTAAGAGGAGAACGTGAAACAGAGCCGTTCATAGAAGGCATATTCCCGTCGTTGAGGTTTGAGTAATAAATGTTGATGTAATCCGATTCAAGATTGAAATTTACAACCTCTTGGTCGGGCGCATCTATAAGCTGTATCGTTTCAAGGCTGAAAGCACCCGAAATGTGATTTTTGTTTGCTTTAAGGTGTTTTGCGTCACGGTCAAAGATAAAGCGTCCCGAACCGATAGGCTCTAAAACAATCTTGTTTTCGTCTGTGCGTAATTCTGATTTTGCCTTGATTATGGGGAAGGTTAGAAGATTGGCAAAGTACGGGTCGTAGGATTTAAGTTCTATCGTAACGGTTTTAGAGTCGGTTGCCGAATAACTTTTGATATTGGTTAACTGCAAGGCATAGTTCGACTCCGATTCCATCGCAAGCTTCATAGAATAAACTACATCGTCGGCGGTAAGAACGCTGCCGTCTGAAAAAAAGACGTCTTTTAAGGTTACCGTACAAACTTTTTCGACAACGTCAACCGAATCTGCGATAACAAACTGTGGTTGAAAATTTTGGTCGATGGCAACAAGAGGGTCGTAAAGAAGCGTTTGCAGTCTGATGTTGTGTTCACTCGTCATAGCATAAGGGTTGAGTGAGTCTTTTGCGTTGTAAAAAATTGTAAGAGTCGTAGTTTTTGCGGGTGAATTGTTCTGTGTGACAGGTGGTACAGCAGGTGTTTCTTCCTGCGATTTGCAGGATACCGCAAAAACAGTTAAAAGGACAAGAACAACCGCTATTATTCTTTTTATATATCTCATGTCCTTGGCCTCCTTTGATCAATGTTCTTCTTTGATTATTGTTTTGACACTTATTGTTTTGCCCGTTTTATCGTCGATTTCAAAAAGCACGCCGTTCAGAGCGCATTTGCCCTCGGCTAATGTGAATTTTACGGGAGTTCCATCTTTGATTCGTGCCAACGAAAGTTCTTTTTTTACACCCAGAACCGAGTCGACAGGTCCCGTAAATCCAATGTCGGTTATAAAACCTGTGCCGTTGGGTAAAATCTGACCGTCGGCGGTAAGTACGTGGGTGTGGGTGCCGAAAACCGCCGAAACAGTGCCGTCGACAAAGTAACCCAAAGCCTTTTTTTCTGCGGTGGCTTCGGCGTGAAAGTCGATAATTATATATTTTATGCCGTCTGACTTTGCTTTTTCAATAAGCGTTTCTGCCGTTTTAAAAGGGTCGTTTGCATCCGGCATATAAACCTTTCCCGTAAGGTTTATTACGGCAAGTCTGGTTCGGCCCAGGTCCAATACGCAGTATCCCTTACCCGATGCATTTTCCGACATATTATGAGGACGAAGCAAAAAGTCATCCGATTCCAAACGGTCGAAAACCTCTCTTCTTCTGAGAGAGTGGTTTCCGCCGGTTATAACATCGGCCCCTGCGGCGAAAAGCATATCGGCAGACAAAGGAGTGATTCCATTTCCGTCGGCAGAGTTTTCACCGTTTACAATGACAGCATCTGCCTTTAATTCTCTTTTAAGGTCAGGCAATACTTTTTGCAGATATCTGCAACCGATCTCACCGGTGACATCACCGATACACAAAATATTCATCAAAAATCTCCGTTCGGTTTATCGTTTTGCGTGGTCCAGCAAGATGAGTCCTAAGAATACGGCAACAATGCCGATACAGCCCAATGTGCCGATATATTCTTGGAAGATAAAATGACCTATAACAGCGGCAACTACCGGTTCGATGATGGCGATAACTGCTGCCTTGCCTGCACTGATCTTGGAAAGACCGTATGTATAGAGAAGATATGGAAGAATGGTGTTGACCAATGCTATAAGGAACGAGTACCAGATGTTATGTGGTACCGATAAAAGCGATACAAGTTCCGTGGGGTTAGAGATAGGAACTGCGGCTATTGCGGCAAAAAGGAATGTGTAGAACGTAATGGTAAAGGAATGATAACGCTTGACCGCAAGCTTGCCGAAAATGCTGTAAAGTGCGTAACCGAGGCCTGACAAAAGACCGAATAATAAACCCTTTTCGGTCCATTTTAAGCCGCTTGTAAAGCAGAGCAGAGCAGAACCGCCGAAGCAGATAGTTACCGCAACCGATTTGACAACGGTTATCTTCTCACCAAAAACGGGGGATGATAAAAGCAGTACCCAAAATGGTGAAGTGTACATTAAAATGCAGGCTACCGACAGCGAATTTTCACAAATTGATGTCATATAGCATATATTGAAGAACAGAAAACTGCAAATGCCCGTTCCCAAGAACAGCCAGATATCCTTAAAACGTATTCTTAAAAGGGCAGGTTCTTTAATAAGAATTACAACGAACATTATAACGACGGTGAAAACAGCCCTTACGGCTACGGTCTGGACTTCCGAAAAACCGTTGTTGAAAAGGTCGCGCGAAAAGATGCCGATACAGCCCCAAAGAGCAGCGGCAACGAGAACGGCAAGACCGCCCAAAAATGTTGATTTTGTTTTAAGCTTAGCCATAAAAACCCCTATAACTAATAATACATATTTTCATTTAATTTTACTACAAATTTCGATCATTTGCAATACTAAATAAAAAGGTTTGCATTTAATGTAAAGATATGTTATAATATTGCGACTAAAATGTTTTGTATTTTGGAGGTGACGGTTTTGGGAAAGGATAACCGACCGATAGGTGTTTTTGATTCGGGACTCGGTGGTCTTTCGGTTGTGAAAGAACTTAAAAGAGTACTGCCTTATGAAAATATTGTTTACTTCGGAGATACGGGACGAATTCCGTACGGTACCAAAAGTCCCGAAACGGTCATCAAGTACGCAAGGCAGGATGAACAGTTTTTGCTGAATTTTGATGTCAAACTCATAATAGCTGCTTGCGGCACTGTGAGTTCGGTTGCCTCTTTTACAGCAGAAGAACTGCCCGTGCCTTTTATTGAGGTTGTAACACCTACCGCAGAGGCGGCAGTAAAGGCTTCAAAATCGGGTAAGATAGGTGTTCTTGGTACCAATACCACCGTCAACAGCGGTTCGTATAAGAATGCTATTATGAAGTTTAATCCCGATGCCGAGGTTGTGCAGATGGCTTGCCCGTTGTTTGTTCAACTTGTTGAATCGGGCTGGATAGAACGTGACGATGAGGTCACTATTGCTACCGCAAAGCGTTATCTGAAACCGCTTTTGGATGCGGGGGTCGATACAGTGATTTTGGGTTGCACGCATTTTCCCGCTATTAAGGATATTATTTCGGATATCTGCGGTGAAGATGTAATACTTATAAATTCGGGAGAACAGGCAGCTTTAAAAGCTGCAAGGCACCTTAATGAAAACGGTCTTTTGGGTGAGGGCGGCAAGGCATCTTATTATGTCAGTGACCGTCCGCAGTCGTTTGCTAAAACTGCCGAAATTTTATTAGGCTCGCAGTTGGACGGCGAAGTTTCTACCGTAAGTTTGGATAAGCAGTAATCAAAGGAAGAACAAATGAAGGATGTATTGATAGATATAAAAGGCACGCAAAATGTCGATGGTGAAGATGACGTTGTGAGCCTAACGACCGTCGGTAAACTCAATGTAATAGGCGGCAAAACATATTTGAAATATGATGACTGTACTTCGGGTGACGGGGAAACCATTTCCTGCTTGATAAAGGTTGACCCTAAGGACGAATCGGTCATAATGCAACGTTCGGGTGCATATTCCAGCCGAATGTATATTAAAAAAAGCCAACGTCATACCTGCCATTACGAAACGGCGGCGGGAACGCTTACAATGGGCATTTTCGGTGAAAACATCAAAAATGAGTTGGGCGAAAACGGCGGTAAACTTTTTTTAAGCTATACTATTGATGTCAATTTCGGTATGCTATCCCGAAACAGTGTCGAAATCAGTGTGAAAGAGGTATAAAAATGTCGGTAATAGTCAAAGAAACAAGAAACAGTATAAAAACGATAATAGAATCGGCCGCAAAGAAGGCAATGGCCGCAGGTGAGTTGCCCGAGGGTGAACTCACAGCGTTCAATGTAGAGGTTCCTGCCGACCGTTCACACGGTGATTTTGCAGTTAACGCTGCTCTTACATGGGCAAGAGCGCTCAAATCAAATCCCAGAAAAATTGCAGAGGCTGTTGTCAACAACTGTGATTTTGGCGGCACTTATATAGAAAAGGCTGAAATAGCAGGTCCCGGCTTTATAAATCTATTTTTAGCAGATTCGTACTATGCTGCCATTGTCAGTGACGTTTTGGCAAAGGGCGATTCTTACGGTCAGTCGGATATGGGTAACGGTAAGAAGGTTATGGTTGAATTTGTTTCGGCAAACCCGACGGGACCTATGCATATCGGTAATGCCCGTGGCGGTGCTTTGGGCGACTGCTTGGCGGCAGTTCTTGAAAAGGCAGGCTACGATGTAACAAGAGAGTTTTACGTTAACGATGCCGGTAATCAGATCGCAAAGTTCGGTGGCTCTTTGTCTGCAAGATATTTGCAGATATATAAACCCGAAACCGAGTTCCCCGAGGACGGCTATCACGGTGCCGACATTATCGCACGTGCCGAGGAATTTGCAAAGGTTAACGGCGATAAGTTTGTAGAAGTTTCGGAAGAGGAAAGAGCAGCTGCTTTGGTCGAGTATGCACTCCCTTTGAATGTAGATGGTCTGCGTGAAGATCTCGAAACATACAGAATCAACTACGATGTATGGTTTAAAGAGTCCGAACTTTATAAAACAGGTGCGATCAAGAATATTGTAGACATTCTTTCCGCTAAGGGTGCCACCTATGAAAAGGACGGTGCCGTTTGGTACAGAGCAACCGATTTTGGCGGTGAAAAGGATGAGGTTCTTATCCGTGCAAACGGCAACCCGACATATTTTGCGGGTGATATTGCATATCATCACAACAAAATTGCCGTTCGCGGTTACGATAAGGTTATAAATATCTGGGGTGCTGACCACCACGGTCACGTGGCACGTCTTAAAGGCGCAATGGATGCTATCGGTCTTAACGGCGAACAGTTGGACGTTGTTTTGATGCAGTTGGTTCGTCTGGTTCAGAACGGTGAAGTTGTGCGTGTTTCCAAGCGTACCGGCAAATCTATCACACTTAAAACTCTTTTGGAAGAAGTACCTCTTGATGCCGCACGTTTCATTTTCAACTCCAAAGAACCCAATACACACTTGGAGTTCGACCTTGACTTAGCGGTTGAGCAATCAAGCCAGAACCCTGTCTATTATGTTCAGTATGCCCACGCACGTATTTGCAGCATTCTGCGCAACTTGAAGGCCGACGGTGTTGAGATAGTAACTGCGACCGATGAACAGTTGAAGCTCTTGAAGGCTTCCGAGGAGCAGGAACTTATCCGTCATATTTCGGAGCTTACGGGCGAGATCGAGTCGGCAGCAAAATCTTATGATTCTGCAAGAATTACGCATTATGTTTTGGAATTGGCAACTCTTTTCCATAAATTCTATAATGCCTGCCGTGTCCGTACCGATGATAAGGACCTTATGGCTGCCAGAATCTCACTTTGCGTTGCTACCGCCGCCGTTATCAGAAACGTGTTGGCAATGCTTAAAATCTCGGCTCCCGAGAGTATGTAAATTTTTAAAAATAAACACTTGACAACAAAAATTTCGGGTGATATAATACGTCAAAAGCGTTGAAGATATTAAGTCTTAACAGCAACCGTTTCAGAGAGCTGCCGTTCGGTGCGAGGCAGTAACCGCCTGTTTTGACTGTCTCCTATCTGAGCTTGACTTCTGAATATCAGTAAGAGGTTACGGCTGACACCGTTATCGGTCAGAGGTTTGATAGAACCTTACAGAGTGGTCGAGAATTCGGCAATACGGGTGGTACCGTGGTTAATTTTTGTTAATCATCCCGCAAAGCATTGTTGCTTTGCGGGTTATTTTATTTTTTTGATAAGAAGGAGAAAATTATGAAATCCATCAAAGTATCTGATTTTACATTAAAAAGTGCAGCAGGTGCTGCAACACTATCCTTCCGTGATAAGACAAATATCGCACGTGTTCTTGATAAAATCGGTGTAGATGCTATTGAATTGGCTCCTATAAAATCGGTCAAGGAGGACACCGTAGTTAATAGAACTATTGCAAGTCTTGTAAAGACAGCGGCGGTCAAAATCCCCGTCGGTTTTGATGAAAACGGTGTTGATGATGCGTTTAACAGCATTTCGTCGGCTTCAAAACCTTGCTTGCAGGTTGTCGTTCCTGCATCGACCGTTCAGATGGAATATATGTATCACTTAAAGGCTCCCAAGATGCTTGAAAAGGTGGTTGAACTTGTAAAAGCTGCCAAAACAAAGTGTGAGAGGGTAGAGGTTGTTGCTTGTGATGCGTCGCGTGCAGACCGTGAGTTCTTAAAAGAACTTTTGAAAGCTGCTGCCGACAACGGTGCGTTGAGCGTTACCGTTTGTGATGATGCAGGCATTATGATGCCCGAAGATACCGCAGAAATGGTAAAGGATATCAAATCGGTTTGTGATGCAGTACTTTTTGTCGAAACAAATGATGCAATAAGTATGGCTGCTGCCAATGCAGTTGCTGCGATAAAAGCAGGTGCTGACGGTGTTAAGACCTCGGTGGCTGACAAGACCCGTCTTAATGCAGGCAGTTTTGCCGACATTATCCGCACAAAAGGTGTGGATTTAAGGGTAGAAACCAACCTTAACATTGCAGGCGTTCACCGCGATATTGATGAACTCCTTCGCAATATCAATGTGGAAGAAGATGATGAAGCGGTTGTTGATGGCGCTTATCACAAGGTTCGTCTTACCAAGGACAGCACTTTGGCAGATGTCAGCGAGGCAGTAAAAGGCTTGGGATACGAACTGAGCGTTGAAGACAACGGCAAGGTTTTTGAAGAACTTCACCGTGTGGCTGATAAAAAGCATTATGTCGGCTCGAAAGAGTTGGACGCTATCGTTGCATCGGTTGCTATGCAGGTTCCTTCAACCTATCACGTTGAAAGCTATGTTATTAACAGTGGCAATATCATCACTGCAACCGCTAATATAGTGTTGACCAAGAACGGTGAAAAGTTCTGCGGAATCAGCACGGGTGACGGTCCTATCAACGCGGCATTCTTGGCTATCGAACAAATTGTAGGACACCATTACGAGCTGGACGATTTCCAGATCCAGTCGGTCACAGAGGGACATGAGGCTATGGGTTCCGCCCTTGTAAAATTGCGTGACGGCGGTGTGCTTTATTCCGGCCGCGGCATTTCGACCGATATTGTTGGCGCAAGTATCCGCGCATATATCAATGCACTCAATAAGATAGTTCACGGAAATTAATTAACAGGAACACTTAATTTGAGTAGATTGGAGTTTTACGATGAAATTATCGTTTTCAACCAAAATTTCAAAAGCAAAGTCATTTACTGAGATTTGCAACACGGCAAGTGACTATGGCTTTTCGGGTTTTGAAATTTATGATATAGATTCTGCAACTGTAAACGGCAGCGACGGACCCTTCGGTGTGGCGAGTGCTGCGGGCGCAAAAAGAAAGCTTATAAATAGGCATATTGCGGTTTCGGCATTGAGGTTTCCGTTTGCAATAGGCGAAACGCCTGCAACGGCAGAGGCAATTATCCGTTATGTCGACAAGGCACAGTTTTTGAGTGTAGACAATGTTATAGTTACGGTGGCTGACGGTGTTTCTGCCGAACAGGTGGTAGAGATGCTTGAACCGGTTATGCCGGAAACCGAGCGTTGCGGTGTTACACTGTTGTTTGAAACGGTGGGCGAGTTGGCTCATACACAGAAGGTAATTGATATTATTAACGGCTTTTCCTGCGGCCTGGTCGGTGCTTCCTGGAATATAAGAGAAACATATTTTAAGGCTGAGGAAGATGCAGAAAAGACCATTCAGGTCTTGGGCGCTTATATTTGTGATGTATCCATCGGTGACTGCAAGGACGGAAAAAATGTTCTTATCGGTGACGGTGAATTACCTGTCAGTGAGTTTGCTTTGGCTTTGCGTTCACTTAATTACGATGGATTTATCAACGTCCTTCCTAATGACGAAATAACCGATGAGGATATTGTCTTCACTCATTTTGTCAACTTTATGAATTCGGTTGATAA
>JAZRMK010000009.1:0-19057 GCA_045647525.1 Acutalibacteraceae bacterium | reverse complement strand
GTTGAAATTGTTAACCGAGAGCAATAAGACGTTAGAAGAAAAAATAAGCTTGCTTGAAGATTTGTTGGTAGAAAAAAATAATGAGATAGATCATCTCAAAAATACGTCGAGAACTTCTGATGATAAATCTGTTGAAGAATGTGATATAGTTTTAAACGAAATAGAAAACAAGGAAATTGATTTAAACGTTAGCGATAATGAAACAACATCACTTTCTCACGATTCACTCGATGATATTGATTTTACTGATGGCGTTAAAATTGCTTCAACAGTCATAGGTGAAGTTGTTTTAAAATGCTCCGAAATCTGCACTTTTTTTGCCGAACAGGGTGGAAGTAATGCAAAGGACCTTATTAATCTTGCATTGGGCAGAACGGAAGTCTTTAAAGCCGAAGCGTTATGCATTATCGAAGAAAATAACGATGATACTGTCGTTTCAGATAAACTTAATGATGGCAAAAATGCTACCTTTGAATACTTCGAATTATTAAAGAAACAGGTTTAATTGATAAATATTTAACAAACAAACACATCAAATTTTAAAATACACGAAAAATATCGTCTTTTTTTTAACAATTCGCTTGACTTTGCATATAAATGGATTATAATTATATTTAAATTTATACGGTTATTCCGTTGGAGGTAATTCATAATGTATAATATCAAAACCTATAATAAAATTTCTTCGATTGGCATTGACGAGTTTGATGCTGACAAATATGTTTGCGGTGACGAGGTAGAAAACCCTGTTGGTGCTATCGTTCGTTCGGCAGCTCTTCACGATGTTGAATTTCCCGAAACATTGCTTGCTATCGCTCGTGCAGGCGCAGGTACCAACAACATTCCTTGCGACCGTTGTGCACAAGAGGGTATCGTTGTTTTTAACACTCCCGGTGCTAATGCCAATGCTGTTAAGGAACTCGTAATTGCTGGTGTTCTTTTGTGTTCAAGAAGAGTTATCCCTGCTATCAAGTGGGCTGAGACTCTTAAAGGTAAAGGTGACGAGGTCGGTAAGCTCGTTGAAAAGGGTAAAGGTGCATTTGTAGGCCCTGAAATTAAAGGCAAGTCTATCGGTATCATCGGTCTTGGTGCTATTGGTGTTTTAGTTGCTAACGCTTGCAACGCTCTTGGTATGAAGGTTTATGGTTACGACCCCTATCTTTCTGTAAATTCCGCTTGGAACCTTACTCATAATGCTATCCACGCTATTGATTTAGCTGAGATTTATGAGAAGTGCGATTATATTTCTATTCACGTTCCTCTCACACCCGATACCAAGGGATTCGTCAATAAGGATACTATTGCCGCAATGAAGGACGGTGTAAGAGTTCTTAACTTTGCTCGTGCTGATTTGGTTAACTCCCAGGATATGCTTGATGCTCTTTATGAGGGCAAGGTTGCAGCTTATGTAACCGATTTTCCGACCGATGAAATGATCGGTGCAGATGGTGTTGTCTGCATTCCTCACTTGGGTGCATCTACTCCCGAATCTGAGGATAATTGTGCAGTTATGGCTGCTCACGAGTTGGCTGATTATATTGAAAACGGTAATATTACTAACTCTGTAAATATGCCTAATATCTCTATGCCCAAGAGTGGTGACGCAAGAATCTGCATTATCCACAAGAATGTTCCTACCGTCATCAATAAGATAACAGGTGTTATTTCTGACGACGGAATTAACATTTCCAATATGCTCAATAAGTCCAAGAAGGACTATGCATATACTATGCTCGATATTGATGAGAAAGATTCTTCAAAGGTTGAAAAACTTGCTCAGGAAATTAAGGAAATGCCTGAAATTATCAGGGTAAGAATTATATAATGAATAATAATCATATAGATTTAAGGGCCGAACGCGCAAAGGCTAAACGCCGCAAAAAGAGAAGACAGAAGAGGATATTACTCTGTATTATTGCTTTAATTCTTGTTGCAGCTGTTTCCTTGACTGTTTTCGGCATCGTTAAACTCATCGGACTGATATTTAATAAAGGAAGTTCAGATAATTCTACCGTTTCTTCTGCCGTCAGCGGAACAGGTGACGGTAACACTTTGACCGAGGAGCAAATATGGATGCAGAATGAGGTTAATCAGTGGTATCTGTATCTTGTTAATCCTGATAATGCTGTAAGTAAGGAATTCATTAACAGCGTTGATAAAACGAAGATTGATGAACGTTTTGTTGAAAGTGTAAGCAAGGAATCCTGCATTTATTTCGACTCGCGTGCGGTCGAGGCCTTGAACAGCATCTGTGAAGCAGCATTGAAGGATGGGGTTAACCTTACTTGCATTTCGACGTTTAGAACCTATAACTATCAAAAAGGTTTATTTGATAATAGGGTGAACCGTTATATAAATCAAGGTTACTCAAAGGATGAAGCCACTGCTGCTGCAGCGACCGTTGTTGCACTACCCGGTACAAGTGAACACAATTTAGGATTAGCGGTTGACTTTAATTCCGTTGAAACGAGTTTTGAGAACACCAAGGCTTTCGACTGGTTGCAGGAAAACGCCGAAGATTACGGATTCATTTTGCGTTACCCCAAGGATAAAACCGAGATAACCAAAATAATTTATGAACCTTGGCATTATCGCTATGTCGGTGTTGAACATGCAAAAAGAATCAATGACCTTGATATGTGTTTGGAAGAATATATTGAATATCTTAAAAACGGCGGAAAAAAATAAAAAACTATTGACAAATAAGATTTGGAGTGTTATAATCCTTAGGACAACAAAGAAGGGCAGTATCCGTCCTCACCTCCAAGTTTCGTCTTAAGAGGTCAATAAGGTTTAAAATCTTTATGATTAACTTATTGTGTGCGGATAGTGTTTGCTGTCCGCACTTTTGTTATTTTTAGGTCTCGGAGGTGCTTGACCATCAGTAGTAAGGAACTTATTATCAACGAAGAAATTAGGGAAAAGGAAGTACGTGTAATCGATTCTGACGGTTCACAGTTGGGTCTAATGTCCAGTAAGGATGCTTTGGCAAAAGCATACGAAAAGGATTTTGATCTTGTTTTGATTGCCCCTAATGCTACGCCGCCTGTATGCAAGATTATGGATTACGGAAAATATTGCTTCGAACAGGCAAAGAAAGAAAAGGAAGCAAGAAAAAATCAGAAAGTTGTTGAAACCAAGGAGATCCGCTTAGGACTCAGCATCGACACTCACGATTTTGAAACCAAAGCAAATCACGCTAAAAAGTTTATTAAAAGCGGTGATAAGGTTAAGGTTTCCATTCGTTTCCGTGGACGTGAATTGGGACATCCCGAAATCGGTCTTGAAGTTATGCAGAAATTTGCCGATTATTGTTCCGAAGTAGCCGCAGTTGAAAAACCTGCTAAGATGGAAGGACGTAATATGTTTATGTTCCTTGCTCCGAAACCCAGTAAGTAGTGTAAATTATTAAGGAGGAAATATAAATGCCTAAGATGAAAACACACAGTGGTGCAAAGAAACGTTTTAAGCTCACCAAAACCGGTAAAGTAAAACGTGCACATGCATTCAAATCACACATTCTTAACAAGAAAACTACCAAGCGTAAGAGAAATCTTCGCCAGTCGGCCATTGCTGATGCAACAAATGTAGCAAAGGTCAAAAAGATGATGCCCTACAAATAATTGTAGGCAAACTTAAACTTTGAAATAAACGGAGGTTGCTAAAATGGCACGTATAAAGGGCGCTGTTATGACGCGCAAAAGAAGAAAGAAAGTATTAAAACTTGCCAAGGGTTACTTTGGCGCTAAGTCCAAGCTCTTTAAAACAGCTAAAGAAGCTGTTATGAAATCCGGTAACTACGCTTATGTTGGTCGTAGACTTAAAAAGAGAGATTTCAGAAGACTCTGGATCACCAGAATTTCTGCCGCTGCTAAGGCAAACGGTATGAACTATTCTACATTTATGAACGGTCTTAAAAAGGCCGGCATCGAACTCAACAGAAAGATGCTTGCTGACCTTGCTGTTTCTGATGCTGCTGCATTTACTGCAATTGTAGAAAAGGCTAAGGCTGCTCTTAAATAATTAAAATAAACACCTGTTCAAAATGAACAGGTGTTTTTACTTTGTAATAATGCTACAATTTTTTATTAAACTTGAATTTATGAAAATGTCATTTAAAAATATTAGAAAAAAGTCAAAATAATCCTTGACATTTGAAAATTTTGGGATATAATAACTTATGTTGACTTTGAGGAATAGTGTAACGGTAGCACGACAGACTCTGACTCTGTTTGTTGGGGTTCGAATCCCTATTCCTCAGCCAAAATAACGACTCATCCATTAGGGTGGGTCGTTATTTTAATTTGTAGGTCGGTTGAGAACCCCAACGGGTGTTCGTCGACGCAGTCTCAAAGTCGCGACAGACTTTGAGACTGCCAAAGTCTCGAGTAAGGCGAATGATTTTGGACACCGCTCGGAGCGGTCAAAATCACGCCGACGCAGAGTATCCCTATTCCTCAGCCAAAATAACGACTCATCCATTAGGGTGGGTCGTTATTTTAATTTGTTTGTATAATTTGTGCCTCAATATTGACTAAAAATTTTTTGTGTGATTTCGTCCAACTTACTGTTTATATTCTGTTGAAATTGAACAAAATCCGACATTTTGTGTCAAAACACTTGAAAAAAACACAAAATATGGTATAATTTACTTAAAATTTAAAAAGGAGAGGTTTTTATGGACAAGTTCTTTAAAATTTCCGAACGCGGTTCAACAGTCAAAACTGAGATTATTGCGGGTCTTACAACATTCTTTGCAATGGCTTATATCATCATTGTAAACCCGAACCAGATTGTTGGTTTCAGTTTTGATGTTCCCGGTGTTCCTGCAATTTGGAATGCGGTTTACATCGCTTCCATCATCGCTTCGGTAATCGGTACTTTGCTTTATGCATTCTATGCTAAATTACCGTTTGCTCAAGCTTGCGGAATGGGTCTCAACTCATTCTTCTTTACATCTTTCGTTCTTCCGCAAATTATATCGGGTGGCGATGTAATCAAAGGTTATCAGGCTGGCCTTGTTATAATACTTATTTCTGGTATTATTTTCTTGCTTTTGTCTGTTACCGGTGCACGTAGTTATATCGCAAAGGCAATGCCTGACTGTATTAAGAAGTCGATTCCTGCCGGTATCGGTCTCTTTATTGCTTTCATCGGCTTCCAGAATGTCGGTATCATTCAGGCTAATCAATATACATTGGTTCAGTTTGTAAAGATCAACGGCGCTAAATGGGAAGCTATTGCACCTGCTATTATTGCACTTGTAGGTTTTATTATTATTGCCGTTCTTGCCAAACTTAATGTTAAGGGTGCTGTCCTTATCGGTATCCTTGCTACATCTGTTATTTATTATCTCGCTATCTGGGAAGTTCCGAGCTTTGACATCAGTTCTGTTGCAGAACCTTTCAAGGATTTTGCAAAAATTGGTATAACCGGTGTTTTTAAGGTTGATTCTTGGAAAAACGCTTTCTCCGGCGAGATGATCGGCAGCATTTTCTCTGTTATTATGCTTATCGTAACCTTCTGTTTGGTCGATATGTTTGATACCATCGGCACTCTTTATGGTACTGCTTCAGAAGCTAATATGCTTGACGAAAACGGCGATCCGGTTGATATTGATAAATCTATGGCTTGCGATTCCATTGCCACTGTTTCCGGCGCGGTTTGCGGTACTTCTACCGTTACAACCTTCGTTGAATGTGCATCAGGCGTTGCAGCCGGCGGTAGAACAGGTCTTACAAGCTTAGTGACCTCAATTTGCTTCGCAATTTGCCTTTTCTTGTCACCTGTTGCAAGCATTGTTCCTGCAGCTGCCACTGCACCTGCACTTATCTATGTTGGTGTCTTGATGCTTAAAAACTTCTCTAAGGTTGATATGGAAGATATGAGAAGTGCAGTTCCCGCGTTCTTGACCCTTGTTATGATGCCGCTTACTTATTCAATTGCAAACGGTATCGGTATCGGTGCAATTTCGTACGTACTTATCACTTTGCTCACCGGCAAATTCTCTAAGAAGGATATTGCTGTCACTATTATTGCATTATTGTTCGTTGGCAAATTTGTTTTCGGTGCAATTTAATCGTATAAAACATTAAACATTTTAAAAAAAGCACATTCATTATGGATGTGCTTTTTGTTTTATCTAATTATTTCTTTGTCGTCAAATTACTTGCCTTTAATATACTTATGTGCTATAATATTTAATTGAATAGTGTCGATTTATGAAAAGAGGTTTTGTATGAATAAACGTTGTTTGTTACCGGGTGTTTTTATAACTTCGGCTTTGTTTGTTTTGAGCGTTTTATTTGTTTTATATTTAAATTTTACTTACCTTTTTCCAATAAAATATATTCTGTTGGCGTGCAGTGTTTTTTTGTTTATTTGCGGCAGTATTTTATTGCTCACAAGAAATGTTAAAAAGAAAGTAATGTTCATACTTGGCTGTGTTTTAACGGCAGTAACCGTCGCCGTAATGGTGCTTGGATTCGTTGTATTGCAGAAGATAACAACAACGATTAAAAGCGTTACATCCAATAACGTTGAAACGGTCAGTTTATCGGTTTATGTTAAAAACGAAGACAGTGCAAAGTCCTTAAAAGATACGAAGGATTATACTTTTTGCATCTTGAAAACTCTTGACAGAAAAAACACCGATATCATTCTCAAAGAGATCAACAGTGAATTAGGTAAAACCGTAAAACTTCAAGAATACGACACTCTAGTTGAATTGGCTAACGCAGTATTAAACGGCGATAAAAAGGTTATGGTCATCAATTCGGAATTATTGAGTATTTTAACTGAAATTGAAGGCTATGAAAATATTATAGAGCGCTTACGCGAAATAAGCGTAAAAGTTATTGAAATTCCAATTGTTGACAACACTGTAAAAGATGAAGAGGTAGAAGGCATTAAGGACGGAGTCTTTGTTATGTATATTAGCGGTATTGACAGCAGACGTTCAAGTCTTAACGTCAGAAGCCGCAGTGATGTAAACATTATTGCAACCGTGAACACCAAAACTCACGAAATTTTTCTTCTGACAACTCCTCGCGATTACTATGTACCTCTGTCAATATCCAACGGTCAACCCGATAAGCTGACACATGCCGGCATATACGGTGTCAATGTCAGCATCGAAACCTTAGAAATGTTGTATGATATTGAAATAGATTATTATTTTAGAGTCAATTTTACAGGCTTTTGCAATATAATCGATGCAATAGGCGGAGTTGATGTTTATTCTGACTATACTTTTTATTCGTATGGTGGCGTAAAATATTCAAAAGGCTATAATCACCTTAACGGTCAGCAAGCTCTTTGGTTTGCAAGGGAGAGAAAACATACCGTTGGAGGCGGAGACAGTGAGCGCGCAAAGCACCAGATGGAAGTAATACGTGCTGTTTTACAGAAACTTTCAACCACGCCTGCTTTACTTGAAAATTTCACTCCGCTTATGGAATCTGTTGAGGGAAGTTTCCAGTGCAGTATGTCATACGAAACCATTGCAGGTCTTGTGAGAAATCAGTTGAATTCAATGCCTGCATGGAATATTACAACATACAGTGTAACGGGTGTTGCTACCTATAAGATACCTTATTCTTTAAGTGCAAAAGCTTGGGTTCTTATTCCGAATGAAGACACCATTGAAATTGCCAAGCAAAAGATGCAGGCTGTTATTAACGGTGAGCGATTGAGCAACTGATTTCGGTTTTAACTGTTGATTTTTGGGAGCATAAAATGATAATAAACGAAAATATATCAACTGAAATCACCGAATCTTGCGATGTGCTTGTCTGCGGTGGTGGTTTTGCCGGTATTTCTGCGGCATTGGCGGCAGCAAGACAAGGCAAAAAGGTGACTTTACTCGAAAAAACATATATGCTCGGTGGTCTTGGTACGGCAGGTCTTATTGCTGTATACTTACCGTTGTGTGACGGTGTTGGCCATCAGGTGTCTTTTGGTATTGCCGAAGAATTGTTTAAGCTTTCTATAAGTTTAGGCTTTGAAAACAATATTTGTGATGGTGGAACACCTGTTTTTTATCCTGATAATTGGCTTGACAGTGATGACGTAAGTAAAAGAACTGAAAACGATAAACGTTTTGAGGTCCAATATAACCCTCAACTGTTTGCAATTTTAGCGGAACAGTTGCTTATAAATAACAATGTTAAGATTCATTACGGTACATACGCTGTTGCTGTGACAAAAATCGATTATAAAATTGAAACGGTTGTCATCGAAAGTAAATCGGGACGGGAAGCTATTGCGGTAAAATCTGTTGTTGATGCAACAGGGGATTGTGATGTTGCTTTCTTTGCAGGTTTGGAAACAGAGAATTTCAAGCAGGGCAACACGTTAGCATCGTGGTACTATTTTATTGGAAAATATGGATATGCGCTTAATACTTTGGGCTTTGCGGATATTCCCGATGAGTTAAAGACTGACGAAAACAAAGTCAAACTTTTAAATAACCGAAGATTCAGCGGTCTTTCGAAAGAGGATTTAAGCGATTTTACATTTATGTCACACGCGTCCATACTTAATGATGTTTTAAACCGCCGTAAATCAGACAAAACTGTAATGCCGGTTACAATTCCTACTTTACCTGAAATCAGAATGTCCAGAAAAATTGTCGGCGAATACACTCTTGATTACAATGAAAAACACAAACATTTTGATGATTCGATAGGTATGGTTTCCGATTGGCGCAAAAGAGGTCCAATTTATGAGGTGCCTTTTTCGACACTATATTCGAGTAAAATTAAAAATCTTATTATCGCAGGTAGATGCACGTCTGTCACCGACAGTATGTGGGACATTATGAGAACGATTCCGTGCTGTGCTGTGACGGGTGAGGCAGCCGGTGTTGCGGCAGCCATGACTGATGATTTTTCGGCACTGAAAGTAAAAGAATTGCAAGAAATTCTAAAAAACAATGGTGTTAAATTGCATATAGAAGATATATTTTGAATAGGTGATTTTTTGAGTTGTAAGTTTTATCTCGTCCGTCACGGACAGAGTTTAGGAAATCTTACGAATACGTTTTTAGGTCATACGGATCTCGATTTGTCTGACCTCGGATATAGCCAGGCTAAAAGTGTCTGCCAATATTTGTCCGATAGGCAAATAGATGTTATTTATTCGAGCGATTTACTTAGAGCGTATAACACCGCGAAGCCGTTAAGCAGATTACTAAACAAAGAAATAAATAAATCTTATAATCTGCGTGAAATATATGCAGGTGAATGGGAAGGCAAGACTTTTGATTGTTTAACACAACAATATGCAACTACATATTCGGTTTGGCGCAATAACATTGGTGAAGCAAAAATTGACGGTGGAGAGTCGGTCCAACAACTTTACGATAGAATCACTACTGAAATTAAAAAAATCGCTAAAATGAATGATGGCAAAACCGTGGCGATTTTTACCCATGCAACACCTATTAGAGTTTTGCGTTGCTTCTGTGAAGGGTTTGATGCCACAATGATGAAGGACATAAAATGGTGTCCTAATTCATCTGTTTCTGAAATGATCTATGATAACGATGAGTTTAAAATGATCGTTTACGGTTATGACGATTTTTTAGGTGATATGCGGTCTCAGCTGCCGTCTAATGTTTGATTTGGAGGAAGATAATGACAATTATAGATATTGTTTTATTAGGTATCGGTCTATCAATGGACGCCTTTGCTGTTGCGATTTGTAAAGGTCTTGCTATGGAAAAGGCGAACTTCAAAAAATGCTCGATTGTTGGCAGCTGGTTCGGTTTCTTTCAGGGCTTGATGCCATTTATTGGTTATTTAATCGGTTCACTTTTCAGTAAATATATTGAAGCATTTGATCACTGGGTAGCTTTTGTGTTGTTGGCACTTATAGGTGCAAATATGTTAAAAGAGTCCTTCTGTGATGAAGAGGACGGCGTTGGCGGTTCAATTTCGTTTAAGCCAATGCTCGTAATGGCTATTGCAACAAGTATTGATGCTTTGGCAGCAGGAGTAACCCTTATTTCTTTGCCGTTCTTAAAGGTTGTATTTGCTGTGGTTTTAATCGGTGTTATAACTTTTGTAACATCGGTGATTGGTACTAAAATCGGTAACATTTTTGGTGCTAAATACAAATCAAAAGCAGAGTTTTTAGGCGGTGCTATTTTAATTCTTTTGGGATTAAAAATGTTGCTTGAAGGTTTAGGAATTATAAAACTTTAAGGAAGTGTTTGTTTGAATTTCTTGCGTTCAATAAAAAAAGAGGATACGAAAAGCCTTGTGCGAGGCATTGAGACCTTGCACACAGTTGTTTCCTTTTCTCTTATTTATTTCTTTGTTTGGAGAAGTCAATATTCTGATGGAATATTCCCGGATTATTATTATAACGGTAAATATGTTTTGATGGGTGTTTATGGCCTACTTGCACTTTTACTCATTAAAAGCATGGACGGTTTTCTCTATGGAGACCTTAATGTTTTTGATTTGATTATGGCGCAGGGAATTGGACTTTTTGCAACAAACACGATTACATATTTTCAACTTTGTCTTATTGCGAACCATATTATAAGCGTGGTTCCGATTCTTTGGCTTTTTTGCTTGGAAATTATAATTTCTTTTATTTACGTTTTAATTTTTGTTTATATAAATCACAAAATATATCGACCTCATAATATGTTAATGATTTACGGAAGTGAGGTTGCGGTTGATCTTAAAATCAAGCTGGACACAAGGAAAGATAAGTACAACATTAAGAAACTTTTATCAATTGATTTGGGCGTGGACAAGCTCTGTGAAGAGATTTTAAAACACGATGCACTGATACTAAGTGATGTTCATGCCGAAGACAGAAACGACCTTTTAAAGTTCTGTTATATGCACAATATCCGTGTTTATGCAACACCAAAACTGACCGACGTTATGCTTAAAGGTTCAAAAGAGGTCAGCCTGTTTGACACTCCTTTGTTTATGGTAAGGTCGAGAGGTTTAAACATTATTCAACGATTTTTCAAGCGTCTTATTGATCTCTCTGTTTCGTTGACCGCATTTGTTGTTCTATTGCCTTTATTTTTGCTTGTAGCGCTTTTTATCAAGTTAGAAGATAAAGGACCTGTTTTTTATATGCAAGAGCGTGTGACGAAAAATGGTAAGCGCTTTATGATATTAAAATTTCGCAGTATGAAGGTCAATTCTGAATCTGTTGCACCTCAATTAGCCACCGAAGATGACCCGAGAATCACAAAGGTTGGTAAATTTATAAGAGCTGTAAGAATCGATGAACTACCACAGATTCTTAATGTTATCAAGGGCGATATGAGTATTGTAGGACCCAGACCGGAAAGACCTGAATTTATAGAAGAGTATAAAAAGACAATTCCCGAGTTCGATTTCAGATTGAAGGTCAAGGGCGGTCTTACCGGTTACGCACAGGTGTACGGAAAGTACAACACAACGCCGTATGATAAACTTCGTATGGATTTGATGTACATCGAGAACTATTCCTTGTTGCTGGATATTAAGTTGATTTTGACAACTGTCAGAATTTTATTTAAGAAGGAGAGCACTGAGGGTATAGATAAGCAAACTGAAAATGTGCAACTTCGTGATGAAATTATGAAAAATTTAAATAATGAATGAGGTTATAGCGATTTATGGTTAAAGGACTTGTTTCGATTATCACACCGTGCTATAACGGTGCAAAATACATATCTGAAACAATTGAATCTGTCATTTCACAGAATTATACAAATTGGGAAATGATTGTCATAGACGATGGTTCGCACGATAATTCTGCCGAAATAGTTAGGGAATATTGCAAGAAAGACAACAGGATAATTCTTTTACAGCAGGAAAATAAGGGCTCTGCTGCTGCAAGAAATAACGGCATTAGAAACGCTAATGGACAATACATCGCTTTACTCGATGCTGATGACCTGTGGATGCCTCAGTTCTTGGAGAGTCAGATAAACTTTATGAACGAAAAAAACGCAGTATGTGTATGTTGTTCGTACAAATGCATCAACGAGTCGAGCGAGGAGATTCTTGATACAATCTGTGCTAAGCCTAAAATCACTGTTAAGGATATGATGATAACTAATTATATCGGGTGCCTTTCAGGTCTTTACGACTGTGAAAAACACGGAAAGATTTATCTTAAGGAAGAGTTGAAAAGTCTTCGTGACGATTATGCATATTGGCTTGATATCGTAAAATTGGAAGGTGTTGCATACGGCAACCAGGACATTTTAGCGAAATATCGTGTTTTCTCCGGCTCTACTACGGGAAATAAGCGAAAACTCATTGGAAAACAGTATAAATTTTACAGAGAATATCTTAAATTAGGCATTTTAAAGAGCTTTTATAACCTGTTTAGATGGGGCGTTATGGGTCTCAAAAAATATAAGAGATTTTAAATGATTGTAGTTCTTAAAGGTAGGTGCTAAGGTGAAAAAATATGACTATCTAATAGTTGGCGCAGGACTTTTTGGTGCAACAGTTGCAAATGTTTTACATTCAAACGGTAAAAATGTTTTGGTAGTTGAAAAAAGAAATCATATTGCCGGTAACGCATATACCGAGTCGATTGAAGAAATCAATGTCCATATATACGGCGCACATATTTTCCACACCGATGATGAACGCGTTTGGAACTATGTTAACAAATTTGCAAAGTTCAACGATTTTGTAAATTCACCGATCGCAAACTTCAAAGGCGAACTTTACAACCTTCCTTTTAATATGAACACCTTTACACAGATGTGGGGAGTAAAGACGGCAGAAGAAGCCGAAAAAATTATCAAAACGCAACGAGTGAATGCTAACATTTCTGTTCCAAAGAATCTTGAAGAACAGGCTATCAGTCTGGTGGGTACCGATATTTATAAAAAGTTGATAAAGGGTTATACCGAGAAACAATGGGGTAGAGATTGCAAGGAATTACCACCGTTTATTATTAAACGAATTCCTGTCAGATTTACCTTTGACAACAATTATTTCAACAGTCGCTATCAAGGCATACCAATTGGCGGGTATACGGCTATGGTAAGCTCTATGTTGCAGGGTGTCGATTTGGAATTGAACACTGACTATTTGTTAAACAAGGACTATTATGATTCCTTGGCCGAAACGGTCATTTATACCGGTCCTGCCGATGCTTATTTTAACTATAAATTGGGTGCTTTGGAATATCGAACGGTTAGATTTGAAACAGAAGTCATGGATACTGCAGATTACCAAGGTGTTGCGGTTATGAATTTCACTGACCGTGAAACTCCCTATACGCGTATTATCGAGCACAAACATTTTGAGTGGGCTAATACACCGAAAACAGTTATAAGCCGTGAATACAGCGAAAAATGGAACGTTGGCGATGAACCGTATTATCCTTTGAATGATGATAAAAACAACCGTCTTTATGCAGAGTATAAGCAGCTCTCATCAAAGGAAAATAATGTCATTTTCGGCGGACGTTTAGGTCAGTATAAATATTACGATATGGATAAAGTTATTGCTGAAGCGCTTGCACTTTGCGATAGTTTAAAATAAATACGTAAAATAAAAAAGAAGGTGTAAAACACCTTCTTTTTTTAATTTAAAATTACTTTTTGCCACAATCCCTCAAAATACGCTCTTGTATCAGAATCAAGATCGTGGTAATATTCAACCTTCATTTTGTCCATATTTTCAGGGTACAAATAAGGGTTGCCTTTAAGTGAATAGTTGTCATTGTTTACAACCGATGTGTTGGGTGATGCATAGCAGATGTATTCAGCATTTGCAAGAGCAACCTGCGGCTCTAAAAGGAAGTTGATAAACATCATTGCTGCATCAAAGTTCTGAGTCGTGTTAGGAACACAAATAGAATCAATAAAAATATTCGTGCCTTCTTCAGGGTAAATGAATGCCAAGTCTTCATTCGACTCCTTCATTGTCAAGAAATCTCCGGCGTAATAGGGGGCAATAGCGGCGTTTCCGCCCTCCATTTTATTGAACACTTCATCCATTACGCGACCTTGTAACAAAGGATTTTGCTGCATCAGTTTTTCTGCAGCCTTATCCCAGTCGGCTTTATTTGTTGTGTTAACGTCGATTCCTAAAGCAAATTGAGCAATAGCAAAAGCATCTCGTGAATTGTTAAATGTAAGAATCTGTCCTTTATAACGTTCATCCCACATTATTTCCCAGCCGGTAGGGGTGCCTTCAACCACTTTTGTATTGTAAATAAGACCAACCATACCAACACTATACGGCACAGTATATTTATCTTCCGGATCAAAGTACTGGCCTTTATACTGCTCATCGATATAGTGGTAATTACTGAGCTTTGAATAATCAAGTTCACGTAGCATTCCTTCGTTTCTCATACGATGGATCATATAGTCGGAAGGGATGATTATGTCATAGCCAACCGAACCGGACTTGATTTTTGCTTACATGGCTTCGTTGCTTTCGTAGGTCGTGTAGTTGATAGTTATACCGGTCAATTCCTCAAAAGCTGCAATAACGTTAAGTGAACCTTCGCCACCGTCGGATATATATTCGCCCCAGTTGAACACATTGAGCGTTGTGCCCGCAAACTCACGTGAATACTTGCCTTCAAGATTTTTCAGTTCAACGTGTGAAGAACCAAAAGTTGTCATTATAAAGAGTCCAACGATGAGGAGTACGGCAATAAGTAAGCAAATAAGTTTCTTCATTTCTTGCCACGCGCTCCTTTTCTATTGTCATCGTCACTCTGTATGACGTTAAGCAAAATCATAAGTACAAATATTACTATAAACATAATGCTTTCAAGAGCGTAAACGTCGGGCTTCATAGGCTTTCTTGTCATCGAGTAAATGAGCAGGGGTAATGTCTGGTAAGTACCGTTTGTGAAATAACTGATGACAAAATCATCAAGTGACATTGTAAAAGCCATAATGAATCCAACAATGATTCCGGGGGTGATAGAGGGGAGCACTGCCTTAAAAAACGCCTTGAAAGGCGAGCAACCCAAATCCATCGCGGCTTCGGTTAAATGTTTATCAGTTTGTCTTAATTTGGGAAGTACATTGAGAATAACATACGGCAGGCAGAATGTGATGTGTGCTATCAAGATTGTCCAGAAATTAACTGAATTTGCAAAATTCAGCATTCTGCCGATAAAAATGAACATAAGCATCATTGAAATACCGGTTACAACCTCGGGATTCATCATTGGGATGTTTGTGACAGACATAACAGCGCTTTGATGCCATTTTTTGCGAAGTTTTGTGATTCCAACGGCGGTAACTGTGCCAAGAACAGTAGCAATAACCGAGGACAAAACGGCAAGAATCAAAGAATTACGCAATGCACCGAGCAGATCTTCTCCGTAACGGAATAGATTTTCGTACCAACGAAGTGAGAATCCTTGGAAAACAGCGGTACTGTTTGCCGAGTTAAACGAAAAAACAATCATTACAAGTATAGGTGCGTAGAGAATCAACATTATAAGGGAGATAAAAGTAACTCTTATTGCTTTCATATCACAATACCTCCGTTATCGCCGTCATCATCGGTAAAACGGTTAACAACTGCGAGGCTGACGATAATGATTATCATAAGAACCAACGATATTGTTGCGCCGATATTGTAATCCGGGACACTGGATTTATAAAATTTATCCTCAATGACGTCACCGATCATTTTAATGTTACCATTTGAGAATTGACGCGAGATGTAGAATGTGCTTACACAAGGGACAAAAACCATTGTAATACCTGACAAAACACCCGGCAAACTCAACGGGAAAATAACCTTTTTAACGGTTGAAAATGCATTGCAACCAAGGTCACTTGACGCTTCTAAAAGGGAATTATCGACCTTTGACATAACAGAATAAATAGGCAGAATCATAAACGGAAGATAGTTGTAAACCATACCAAAAATGATAACTGCCGCGTTTCCTAAAAATTCAACCGAGCCGAATCCCAAAACGTTTAATAATTTATTGAGAAGACCATTCTGCTCCAAAATCTGTTGCCATGAGTATGTTCTTACAATAAGGTTCATCAACTGCGGTAACATAATAAGCAACATAAGAAGCTTCTGGGTAGACGCACCGAGCTTGGTCATCCAATATGCAAAAGGATAGGCAATAAGAAGACAAATAACGGTTGCCCAAATTGCATAGATCATCGACCTCCAAAACACAACGGTGTAAGTATCGCTGGTAAAGAAGGTCGCAATATTAACGAATGTAAATGAGCCGTCGGCAGTTGTGAAGGCATAGTAGCCAACAAAAATCAACGGAATAATGATAAATAATGCTGCCCACAAAAGATAGGGGGCATTCAAAACAAAACGTCCGCCCTTGGTCATCTTTCTTCCTCCGCGGCGGCTTCTGCTGCTGCCTCGGCAGCCTCTTCGTTCATTTCGTCAAGTTCTTCACTGTAAGAACTGTAATCACCGAACATACCTGAGTACTCAGACTTCTTCATAATGTGGATAGCATCGGGTTCTATGTAAAGACCGACAGTTTCGTCAACATCATGTTTGTCGGTGGTTTGAATCATCCATTTAAAACCGTTGATATCCACGATTATCTCATAATGAACGCCCAAGAAAGTAACCGAAGTGACAACGCCTTCAAGCATACCTTTTACGGGAGGTACGATGTCAACATCTTCCGGACGTATTACAACGTCAACACTTTCATTTAACTCAAAACCTGCATCAAGACATTCAAAGTCACGTCCGTTAATAGACACTAAAAAGTCCTTCTTCATAACGCCGTCGATTATATTACTTTCACCTATAAAATCAGCTACAAAAGCATTCTGCGGCTCATTGTAAATGTCAGCAGGTGTGCCTATTTGCTGAATCTTACCCTTATCCATAACAACCACGGTATCAGACATAGAATGAGCTTCTTCCTGGTCGTGAGTAACGAAAATCAAGGTGATACCGGTACGTTTTTGCAGATTTTTGAGTTCAACCTGCATATCCTTTCTCAACTTCAAATCGAGCGCAGAAAGAGGTTCATCCAAAAGTAAAACCTTCGGATGATTGATGATAGCACGAGCAATGGCAACACGCTGTTGCTGACCGCCCGAAAGAGTATCGATTCTACGCTTTTCAAGACCTTTTAAGTTAACAAGAGTCAACATTTCGTCAATTTTTTCAGGAATAAGTGCCTTGGGTACCTTTTTAACCTTCAAACCGAATGCGATATTATCGTAAACGTTGAGATGAGGGAACAGGGCATATCTCTGAAAAATAGTATTTATATGTCTTTTATGAGGGGGTACTGCGTTAATTCTTTTACCCTCAAAAAAAACATCTCCGCAGTCAGGTGACTCAAAACCGGCAATGATCCTCAAAGTTGTAGTCTTACCACAACCCGATGGGCCTAAAAATGTGACAAATTCGCCGTCTTTAATAGACAGGTCGATTCCGTCGAGCACAGTTTCTCCGTCAAACGACATACGGATACCTTTTAAATCTATAATATTTTCGCTCATTTAAGCATCCCCCTTTGCGGTGTCAAACCGACAAAACCAAAATGGCTCTGCGCGATACTTGACATTATCGCATTTTAAGCCCTTTGCAAAGGTTTTCATAGATCACTTGACATAGCAGACGAACTACGGCTTAAATTTGATAATGTTTCTTCAACACAGATGCAAAAACGCATTATTGTAATATTATAAATTTTTTAGAAGAATGTCAATAGTTTTTGATAAATTACCTTGCCAATTTCGCAAAATTATTCGGTTTTCTTACAAAAACTTACAAAAACGACAAAATTTATTAAAATTATTCAGATTTGCTCAAAAGTTCTTCATTTTTCTCAATAAATTATTTAAAGAAATTCGATTCAAAAATATAGTCGCTTTTACTTAAAAACTATTGCCTTTATAATGTAAATATGTTATAATATCGTGAATGTTAAATAGGGGAGTAGTGCTTGTTTTAAATACAAGCAAACTTGCCTTGAATTCAGTTTAAACGGAGGTGCCGTAATCTTGATAATTTTAGGAATTGACCCGGGCTATGCGATAGTCGGATACGGCATTGTTCGCTATGAAGGTAACCGTTTCACACCCGTTAAATACGGCGCCATAACAACTCCTGCTGACCTTCCGTTTGTAAAGCGTCTTGATTTGATTTATGAAGGTATGACCGAGCTTTTTAAGGAATATAAAATTGACGCTTTGTCTATTGAAAAGCTCTTTTTTAACACCAATACAACTACTGCTATTGATGTTGCGCAAGCAAGAGGTGTAATTGTTCTTTCCGCCCAAAGAAACGGTGTGCCGGTTTTTGAATATACACCTTTGCAGGTAAAACAGTCTGTTACAGGTTACGGCCGAGCAGAAAAAAAGCAGATCATGGAAATGACCAGAATGCTTTTAAATCTCGAAAAAGTACCAAAACCTGACGATACAGCCGATGCTTTGGCTCTGGCTATCTGCCACGCACATTCTGCCGGTTCATTGATCGGCAAGCTCAATCTGAAAATGAGGTGATATAAGTGATCTATTCTTTAAACGGAAAATTACTTTATGCCGACCATATCTCCGCAGTCATTGAGTGCGGCGGTGTCGGTTACAGATTTATAGCATCGTCTAAGACGCTTGCATCATTGCCGGCAAAGGGTAATAACGCTTTTGTTTATACCTATATGAACTTTAAGCAAGACGGAGTGGATCTCATAGGTTTTTACGATGAGAAAGAATTAGAAGCCTTTAAACTTATAATTTCAGTAAACGGTGTCGGTCCGAAGTTGGGTGTTGCCATTCTTTCCGAATTTACTGTTGACCAGTTGTATCTGTATATTGCAAGCGGTGATTCAAAATCAATTTCCAAGGCGAGCGGTGTTGGCTCAAAGTCAGCACAAAGAATCGTTCTTGAACTCAAAGATAAAATTTCTTCGGGTGATGTCGGTGAAATCAGTAATGACGTAGTTGCGGTCAGTGAATCGATCGGCAACGGTTCAGCTGCCGATGCCATTGCCGCACTTGTTCAGTTCGGATATACACGAAGTGAAGCATCACTCGCAGTTGGCAAATGTGATAAAACTAAGCCTACCGAAGATATTATCAAGCAGG
>JAZRMK010000008.1:0-21073 GCA_045647525.1 Acutalibacteraceae bacterium | reverse complement strand
CCGACTTTCCATAATGCAATGTCATTAAAACGCATCAATGCAGCAGAACTTATTGAAGAAAAAAATCTTGACGGCAGAGTTTTGCTCGAAACAGTAAGACGCCTGTTCGGTAATAAAAAGAATCTTGAATCAATGAGCAAGAATCTTTATGAAACCGCAATAGTAGATGCTGACCGCAGAATTGCCGACGAGCTTTTAAAACTTATAAAATAATCGCAAAAGACGGCTTTTAGCATAATATATACCGTGAGGTGTATATTAAGTGGCTGATTTTTTAATTAAAGGCGGACATAAACTACACGGTGAAATAACGGTGCAGGGAGCCAAAAACAGTGTACTGCCGTTACTTGCCGCAACCTATTTGAGCGATAGTGAATGCGTGTTACATAACTGTCCTCGACTTTCCGATGTTAAAGCATCGGTTGATATTTTGGAGCATTTGGGGTGCAAATGTCGATTTGAAGGTAACACTTTGACTGTAAATTCAAAAGGTTGTTATTCGTGCGAAATACCTGAAAATCTTATGCGTGAAATGCGCTCATCCATAATATTTTTAGGAGCTATTGCAGCTAAATGCAAAAATGCAGAAATGAGTCTGCCGGGCGGGTGCGAATTGGGCCCAAGACCTATTGATATGCATCTTGATGCATTACGTCAACTTGGTGCAAATATAGAGTGTGTTGGCGGTAAGGTTGTCTGCGTTATGGCTGACGGCGTTAAGGGTGCTGATATTCATTTGAGGTTTCCAAGCGTAGGTGCTACCGAAAACATCATACTTGCTTCCGTTTTAGCAGAAGGTACTACAACCGTTTATAATGCCGCAAAAGAGCCTGAGATAGAAGACCTATCCTCATTCTTAAACAAATGCGGAGCAAAGATTTCGGGAGCCGGAACATCGACTGTGAGAATCGAAGGTGTTAAAAGTCTTCACGGTACGGAACATCGTGTGCTGCCGGATAGGATCGTTGCCGCAACATTTCTTTATGCGACGGCGATGAATAGGGGAAAACTAAAACTTTGCGGTGCGAATTTTGAGCATCTGGTGCCGTTTACTTCTCAGCTTTTAAAAAGCGGATGCGACATAAAATTTGACAACGACAGCGTTACTGTTAAAGCGCTTAAAAAGCTACATAACTTCGATGTAATTACGTCGGGCCCTTATCCGAGTTTTCCGACCGATGCAGGACCGTCGTTGGTGGCCGCATCTGCACTTATGTCGGGAACAGGCGTATTTGTAGAGAATATATTTGATAGCAGATTTCGTTATGTCGACGAACTCAAAAAACTGGGGGCAGACATAAAAGTCTTTGGCAGGACAGCAATTATAACCGGTGTTGGCAAATTGCAGGGCGCAGAGGTGAATGTTCACGATCTGCGAGGTGGCGCCGCACTTACCACCGCGGCATTGTCTGCCGAAGGTGAGTCGGTGGTAAAATGTGTTGAATATATTGATCGAGGATACGAAAATATAGAGGATACTCTCTGTTCTCTCGGGGCAGAGATAAAAAGAATTTAAGGAGTATTAAAATGCGGGTAGAATTCGATGAGAAGCAGAAAAACGGCCCACAAAAAAAGCGTAAGAAGAAAAATATGACGCTTCATCTCGTGATGTTTGTTCTTATGATGGTTATGTCTGCCGTCATTGCACTTTGTCTTACAGTTTGGTTCAATGTATCCAACTTTGAAGTGTCGGGCAATACTGCGTATTCTGCCGAGCAGATAATCGAGGCATCGGGAATCAAACTTGATGATAATATTTTCAGAATCGGTTCAAATGCCGCAAAGTTAAATATTGAAAAAACTCTTCCTTATATAGCAAACGTAAAAATTGTGAGAAAATTTCCGGGTACCGTAAGGTTTGAGGTCACTGCAGCAAAAGAATATGCTTATTTCACTGCAAATAACCGTAATGTAGTGCTTGATAGTAATATGAAGGTTTTAAAAGATACGGGAAAACCTTCTTCAAACATCATTGAACTTAAAGGCTTTAAGATTGCTTCGTATGTTGTTGGCGAACAGGTTGTATTTTCCGACACAAATCAAATAGAAACAATGAACTCGCTTATAGCAAGTCTTGATTCCTACGGATTAAACGGCGGTAACTATCGAGTTACAATGTTGGATCTTTCTGATAATTTTGATATAAAGTTTGTCATAAACGATATATTAATTGAATTTGGAAATCTCAATTATGTTGACAAGAAAATGACAGAGATAAAAACCATACTGCCTAAAATGCAGAGTAGTTCGCAAAAAAGAGCTTTGGTCGTTTCCGGGTTGAACGATAAAAACGACGAATCATACAGCTATGTGATTGAAAACGAGCAGTAAAGTGCTGAAATCAAGCTGCAAAATTCAACATATAGGGTGCTTTTCGCAAACAAAACACAAAATAATTGATTTTTTTGAAGATTTGGTATTGCAATTTGAATTTATGTATGGTAAAATCATTGCAGATACTGAATAAGTATAATATTATGCGTATATAATAACTGGAAGGATGATAAAGAGATGGCTTTCGAAATTGATAACGAAACCGAGAATGTAGTTCAAATTAAGGTTATTGGTGTCGGTGGCGGCGGCGGTAACGCAGTAAACCGTATGGTTGATTCGGGCGTACGCGGTGTAGAATTTATTGCTATTAACACCGATAAGGCTGCATTGTCACTTTCTAAGGCAACCCATAAGATCCAGATCGGCGAAAAAGTTACTAAGGGTCAGGGCGCAGGCGCAAAACCCGTTATGGGCGAAACTGCTGCTCAGGAGTCTAAGGACGAAATTGCTGCTGCTATCCGCAGTGCAGACATGGTATTTATTGCTGCTGGTATGGGCGGCGGTACCGGTACCGGTGCAGCTCCCGTTGTTGCTCAGATTGCAAAGGAACTCGGCATCCTTACCGTTGGTATTGTAACCAAGCCTTTTGCTTTTGAAGGCAGAAAGAGAATGGCTCAGGCAGAAGAGGGTATTGCAGCACTCGGCGAGCATGTAGATAGCCTTATCGTTATTCCTAACGAAAGACTTAAATTTGTTTCCGAACAGAAGATTACTCTTAAAAACGCTTTTGAAATCGCTGACGATGTTCTCCGTCAGGGTGTTCAGAGCATTTCCGAGCTTATCAATGTTACCGCTATGGTTAACCTCGACTTCGCTGACGTTACCGCAGTTATGAAGGATGCAGGCTATGCTCATATGGGCGTTGGTATTGCTAACGGTCGCGATAAGGCTGAGATCGCAGCTCATAAGGCTATTTCCAGCCCGCTTATCGAAACCAGCATGGAAAACGCAAGCGGTGTTATCATCAGCATCACCGGTTCTATGGATATCGGTCTTGAAGAGGTTGAGCAGGCTTCTACCATCATCTCCGATATGGCTCATCCCGATGCAACTATCATCTGGGGTGCTCAGCTTGATGAAACTCTCGAAGACGAGATGAGAATTACTGTTGTTGCAACCGGTCTTGGCGAAAAGAACAAGAAGAGTGCAGCAGATAATATTTTGGGCACTATGTCCGATAATTCGGGCGAAGATGTTGGTGAGTTCTTTACCGAAGTTATTGATATCTTCAATAAGTAATTTAAAATCTACTTAAAATTAAAACACCTTCCGTTAGGGAATTGCGATTAGGGAGAAATTGGTTTTTAGCCGATGTTTCCCCCGTCGCTTTGTCGCCAAGCCTTGTAAGACACAAAGTATTATTGCGGCTTGTCAACTTTGCGAGCGAGAAAAACATTTGGCTACAAAACTGCTTCGCACCTAAAACGGTTGTATTTTTGATAGGATAAAAGGCAAAAAGCCACGGTAACGCTGACGCGTACCGTGGCTTTTTAACGCATTAGACTACAAAAAGACATTGTTTTAGGCAAATTATCCCTAACCGCAATTCCCTTTTGGAAGGTGTTTTTTTATTGCACTTTATGAGATTTTAATGTGTAGGCAGTGCCGTCACTAGACACAACCTTGCTGATAAAACCGTCGTTTCCAATGACGATGTTGTCATCAATATGTCCGTTTGCGGCCAGAAGAAGCGTCTTTCCCAACTCGGCTAACGGGAAAGGGTAAGTACTGTCTAAATTATATTTTTCGGTTATATTGCCCACCGTTACAGTGCATTGAGACATTGTTACCGAAACGCTGATATCAACATCGTTGCAATCAACTGAAATATCACAAAATTTCACTTCGTCGTTGTGGCAAATGACCGTGCCAACAGTGCCGTTTGAGGAAAATGTGCAGGTGTAATTGTTAGTAGTGATAGTTAGTTTGTTTGAACATCCACATAAAAGCATAATTAACGATATTAAGAATAGGATGGCCTTTTTCGTCTGATCACCTCTTAATAGATGCTTTTTATTACACGCGGCAGGACATTGAGCATATCGGTTGGAGTGAGTGAAAGAATGGATGAGTCAGATAAGGCTTCATCGCCTGCAAGACTGTGAAGTTTAGTGCCGAGAACGGCACTTTCTCTGGCCGGGAGTCCTTCTGCTAAAAATGCTGCTATCATACCTGCGAGAACATCGCCTGTTCCGGCTGTTGCCATACCGGGATTACCGTCGGTGATGAAAAACAACTCACCTGTGGGTGTTGCTATACACGTGTTAGCGCCCTTTAATACGGTGACCGATTTAGTCAGCTTTGCAATAATGAGTGCCGATTTTGACCGATTCTTTTGTATGTCATCGACCGTACTGCCTATAAGACGTGCCGCTTCTTTCGGGTGCGGCGTCAGCACCTTTTCCGAAGGATATTCCCTTAATAAGTTTATGTTGTCGGCACATAGATTTATACCGTCTGCATCCAAACATAAGGGGACATTACATTTTGAAAGAATTTCATTAAGATTGAATTTAGAATATTTGGACGTACCTATCCCGCAACCAACCAAAGCAGCATTTGAAGAGTTTATGCTGTTGATGATTTTTATTGTGTCGTCAATATTAGGATTTCCGGTTGGGTCGCCCTTTAAAATGGTGCAGATTGCTTCGGGCACTGAGGTGCCTATTATGTCATAGATACGTTCGGGAATAATGGCGTTTGCGATGCCTACACCCGATTTCACGGCGGCTTTAAGTGAGAACACTGTGGCACCGGAAAATCCTATGTTGCCGGCGTATACCGCTAATGTGCCGCTTAAACCTTTGTGGTGATTCAAACTGCGCTTAGGTAAAAGCGATTTGCAGTCAGAATTAGTAACAACAGCTGCATAAGGGGTTACACCTTCCAAAGCGGAGGCAGGTATACCTATTGAAGTCACAACCACATTTCCGCAATATTCGTTCGAAGGGAACAACAAATGGCAGGGTTTATATGCGGCGAAAGTTATGGTTGTATCAGCCTTTACAAATTCACCAAGTGTTTCACCTGAATCACTTTCAATTCCGCTGGGGATATCTATGGCTATTTTCTCGGCATCGGAACGGTTGATCGCTGATATAGCCTTGGCAAAAATGCCCTGCGGTTCACCTTTAAAGCCGGTGCCGAAAATGCAGTCGATTATAATATCAGCGTCGTTTAAAATGTTGGAACACAGTTGCTCGTAAGAACCAAAATCCACCGGTTTTATGCCAAGTTTCGACATTTTAGCAAACATTTCCTTTGCGCTGTCGGTCGAAGGTGTATCAATTGTGATCACACGAGAAGAAATGTTGTTTTCGTGCAGTTTCCTGGCTATGACAAATCCGTCTCCGCCGTTGTTGCCTTTGCCGCATACGATTGCAATCCTTTTATCTTTAAGATCTTTTGCGTTGCGAATTTCTTTGGCAGCAGCAGAGCCTGCGTTTTCCATAAGTCTTAACCAACTTAACCCTAAATTGACTGCGTTGGATTCAACCTTCTTCATCTGTTCAGAAGTTAAAACGAGCATCTAAAAACCTCCGTATTAAACTTTATCTCTTATAAGATAGGGTAAAAACTTTTTCATTGTTTGCTTGAATGTTTCATTGGGTGTCAATACAAGTGTATAATACCCATTTTTAGGATGCTTGATCCTGAACGCTAACGGAGTGCCGTTTGAAAGATCGCAACCAATATAAACATTTTTGTTGTTTGCTTTATCGGGAACATGAATCAATCTGTCGTAGATTGATATATCCTCAATATCATGGCACTTGAAGGTGGCAAGACGTTCACGTTTGGACTTATTTATTATGCGGTCAACATCTATTTCGTCATTTGTTAGTATGTATTCGAACTCGATGTTCAACTGTGTAGTAAGATGGTAGGCAATGAACATTACAACTGTTGCAAATGTAAGTAATAAAAAGGTTATTATGCCCTTGTTGATGACGGCGAATGCGATGAGTCCCAGTGTCATTAACGTGCATACAATCCAAATAGAGATTTTTAATGTTAAGATTTTACGTCCTGCTTTTATTTCTATTAACTGTTCAACAAATGAATCCATTTTTATTCTCCTAAAAGTTCTTTTAGTTTAATTATAGCATCGTTGATATATGTGTCAACCGCGATGAAGTTGATTTAATAATTTTTTAAATTATAAGTATATCAATACTTCTTGCTCTGTAAAGCCGATTCGGTTTCGTTTATTGCCTTGATAGCGGCTTTGTTACTGTGCATTACAATGTAGGTGTAAAGCGCATCAAATATAGCCAATTGTGCGATTCTTGAACTCATGGCAAGTATCGAGTATTTGGTTTCGTCGGAACGGGTGTTAAGCACGATGTCAGCATGATTGATGATAGGGGAGGTGCCGAAGTTGGTAATGCAAATGGTGGTTGCTCCCGTTTTTCGCGCAATCTTTAAAGCATCAACAACATCAATAGAAGCACCGGAGTGTGAGATGCCGATGGCAATGTCACCTTTGTGCAGATGTGACGCGGCAATAGCCTGCATGTGATTGTCGCAATATGCAACTGCATCAAGCCCCGCGCGCAAAAACTTATGTTGTGCATCAACCGCCACAGATGCCGAATTGCCCAGTCCGAAGATGACGATTCTTCCGCCGTGTTGAATAGTCTTTGCGGCAGCCTCTAACTGATTATGGTCGAGTACCGATTTTGTGTTTTCAAGTGCTATTGCTATATCTCGTATGCGCTTGTTAAAGATTTCGTAGCAATCATCACCGGACTCAATGTCCAAAACGCCCCCTACGGATAGGTTGACCGATTCCTGTGCTATCTTTAATTTAAGCTCTTGATAACCCGATAAACCAAGCCTGCGCGAAAAACGGACAATTGTTGCTTCGCCACATTCGCATCTTAATGCGAGTTCGTTGATTGAAAGGCCAAGTATCTCTTGGTAATTCTTTATAATCCAGTCGGCTATTTTCTTTTCGCCGTGACCCATTGAGGGGTATAATTCATTGATTTTTAAGAGGACAGACTCCATATTACACCTCGAAATGAAATTTTACTCCATTATAACGTTTTTGTCCAAAAAAATCAATGTTTTTTTGAAAAAAAGTTTCAAAATATAGTTGCAATTTTAAATTGACTATGGTAAAATTTATATGCTATTAGCGCGGGGTTTTTTTAAACTTCGTAAATAAAAAAATTGGAGATGATCTGATGGTTTGTAATGAGTTTATGACAGACATTATTCTTACCGAATTAGAAGATGCTGTCGGCAGAGAAAACTGCTCAACAAGAGAAATCGATAAGATTACTCACGGTGTTGACTATTTCTGGCTTTCCAGAATGTGGTCTGACCGTGGTAAGCGTATGCCTGAGGCTGATTTTATTGTATCGCCTAAGAACGCTGAGGAGACCTCTAAGGTTCTCAAAATTGCTAACTACTACAAGATCCCTGTTACCACATGGGGTGGCGGCGGCGGTACCCAGGGCGGTGCTATTCCCGTTGCAGGTGGTATTCTTCTCGACACTAAGAGAATGAATAAAATTTACGAAGTTAATACCGAAGCTCTTTACATAGAGTGTGGTTGTGGTGCAATCTACAAGCACATTGAGTGGGCAGCTAACGAAGTTGGTTATGCAACCATGCACTATCCTTCTTCTCTTACTTGCTCTACCGTTGGCGGCTTCTTGGCACACCGTGGTATCGGCGTTGTTTCTACCAAGTACGGTAAGATCGACGATATGGTTCTCCAGATGGAAGTTGTTCTTCCTAATGGTGACATCATCAATACTTCAAGTGCTCCTAAGCACGCAGCTGGTCCTGACCTTAACCAGATCTTCATTGGTTCTGAAGGTACTCTTGGTATCATTACAAAGGCTCAGATCCGTATTTATGCTCAGCCTGAGGAACGTCGTTTCCGTGGATTCTTGTTCCAGGATATGCACGGTGCTTTCGAGGCTGCTCGTGACCTTCTCCAGAAGTTCAAGCCCTCTGTTATGCGTCTTTACGACGAGGCTGAAACCGCTTCTCTCATCAAGAAGATCGTTGGTGTTGAGAAGAAGGGTGCTTTCATGAACGTTGCTTATGAAGGCGTTAAGGAAATGGTTGAAGTTGAAGAAAAGATTCTTCTTGAAACATTTGCTAAGTACGGTGCTGAGGACTTAGGTTCTGAGTACGGTGAAAAGTGGTGGAAGGAGAAGATTACATTCTTCTATCCCGGTCATATGATGGACATTCCTCAGATGTTCGGTACCATGGACACTATTGCTCCTTACGGTACTATCGAAAAGATTTACTGGGCAATGAAGAACGCTATCGAGACCAAGTTCCCGTTTGTTAAGTTTATCGCTCACTTCTCTCACTGGTATGAGTGGGGTGCAATGGTTTACGACCGCTTTATCGTTGATAAAGAATATGTTCCTGAAGATCCGCATGAGGCACTTCGTCTCCACCAGCAGATTTGGAGCACAGGTGTTCGTACCGCTATTGCTAACGGCGGTGTAGTTAATGACCACCACGGTGTAGGTCTTAAACTTGGCCGTCTTATGAAGGAACAGTACGGCCCTGCAATGCAGGTATTTGAAGGCATTAAGAAACAGCTTGACCCGAACGGCATTATGAACCCGTTCAAGCTTGGTCTTTAATTAGAAGGGGAGGTAATTGATTATGTATATGTCTGAAAAAAGTAAGCAGATCGTAGACGCTTGTCGTTTCTGCTGGATGTGTCGTCATATCTGCCCCGTAGGTAATGCTACCGGTCAGGAAAGAAACACTTCAAGAGCTCGTGCACTTGCTCTTTCAACAATTAACCGTGGCGCTGCTGAGGTAACTCCCGATATTATGGACAATATTTATGAGTGCCAGATGTGTGAAGCTTGCCTTAAAGATTGCGCAACCGGTTGGGATCCTACATACTTCACCAAGGAAGTTCGTCTCCAAGCTGCATTGGATGGCAAGACTCCTGACTATATCAACGCTCTCGTTGACAAGGTTTTGGAAACCGGCAATGTATACGGTGCAACTGAATTGGATGCTGACTTGGCAGCTGCAATCGCAGCTCACAAGGACGGCAAGGTTGTTCTCTTCCTCGGCGCAGAGGCAAGATATAACGTTCCTGCCGCAGCAGTTAACGCTATCAAGGTTCTTGAAAAGGCCGGCGTTGAGTTCGCAGTTTTGGCCGACGAGCCCGCTTCCGGTGCTGCTCTTGATTGGCTCATCGGTGCTGCTGATGAAACCAAGAAGCAGATGGCAGACTGTGCAGCAGTTCTTGCAAAGTATGATACCATCGTTGCTTTCGATCCTCAGGATGCAAAAGCATTTATTCGTGAGTACAAAGAGTACGGCATTGACCTTCCCGCAGTAGCAACCTTTACTTCCTTTGTTGCAGGTCTTATTAAAGACGGCAAGTTGGCAGTTGCTAACACCGGTAAGGCAGTAGTTTATCAGGATCCTTATCAGCTTGCTCGTATGTTCGAGGAAACTGATGAGCCCAGAGCTATCATCGCTGCTTGTGCTACTTTGAACGAGATGCTTCTCAACCGCAAGGATACCGTTTGGGCAGGTGGCTCTTATATGTCTATCTACAACCCGCTTGTATCTGAGCTTGTTGCAAAAGAGCGTTGGAACAATGCTATTAATGTTGGTGCTGATACCATCGTTACTGCAAGCGTTTCCGAGTACGCAGCACTTAAAGCAGCTGCTCCCGAAGGCAAGACTGTTCTTTCAATCGAAGAGCTCGTTCTTTCTGCTGCAAAGTAATTAAAGGAGCGTTTAGACAATGCTTGTTAATTTTAAACAGATTTTAGAGATGGCTGAGGCAGGTAATTTTTGTATTCCTGCGTTCAACGTCTATAATATTGAAACCTGTATGGGTGCCGTTAAGGCAGCAGAGGAGCTTAAAGCTCCCTGCATCTTGCAGGTTTATCCCAGACTTATGAAGGAAGAAATCGGATACTATTTGGCTCCCTGTGTAGTTGCTGCTGCACATAAGGCTTCTGTTCCCGTTTGCTTCCATTTGGACCACGGTCCTTCTGAACTTGAAACCACACGTTCTTTGCGTTGGGGCGCAACCGGCATTATGCTTGACGGTTCTGCACTCAGCTTTGAGGAAAACATCGCTCTTACTAAGAGAGTTGTTGATACCTGCAAGTACGTTGACGTTCAGGTTGAAGGCGAACTTGGTCATATCGGTATGGTATCTGATGATTCAATGGACGAATTTACCGTTCCCGAAGAGGCAAAAATCTTTGTAGAACGCACCGGTGTTCAGGCGTTGGCTGTTTTGGTTGGTAACGCTCACGGCCGTTACAAAAAGCCGCCCAAGATCGACATTCAGAGAATTGCAGACATCAGAGAAGCAACAGGTGGTACTGCACTTGTTCTTCATGGCGGTTCGGGTATTCCTGACGAGGCTATTAAAGAGGCAGTTAAGGCAGGTATCCGCAAACTCAATGTTGCTACCGATATTTGTTATAGTTTCCTTGACTGTGTTAAGGAAGAAATCAACAAGCCTGAGCGTATCATCGCTGTTGATAACTTTATGAAGAAGCCTATCGAGGCTGTTAAGGAATTCTGTATGACAAAAGTATTGCTCTGCGGAGCAGAAGGAAAGGCGAAATAATGAGTAAGGTTGTTGGAATTGGCGCCTGTGTTTTAGACACTCTTATAACCCTTCCTAATTTTCCGCCGGAGGATACAAAACTCCGTGCAACATCTACTAAGCTGGTCGGTGGCGGTCCTACCGCTACCGGCATTGTAGCTGTGTCTAAACTTGGCATTTCTTCTGAGTATATCGGCGTTTTGTCGGATGACTCTTCCGGTGCTTACTTAAAGGCCGATTTTGAAAAGTACGGTGTTGGTACTGATAATATTGATATGCTTCCCGGCTACCGTGCATTTACTTCGTGCATTTGGCTTAATGCAGCAGAGGGAACCAGAACCTGCGTGTTCGATAAAGGCGATCTGCCGGCACTGAAACTGTCTGAAAAACAGATCGAGGCTATTAAGTCTGCTGATCTTCTGATGGTTGACGGTAATGAGCTTGAAGCTGCTATTGAAGCAGCTAAAATAGCTAAAGAAAACGGCGTTAAGGTCCTTTATGACTGCGGTGGTCTTTATGACGGTATCGAGCGTTTGTTAGCACTTACCGATATTATGATTCCTTCCGAGGAATTCTCAATTGGTCATACCGGTGAGAAGGATGCAGCATCGGCTGCCAAAAAGCTTTACGAGATGTATAATCCGGAATATGTAGTTGTAACAAGAGGTAAGCACGGCGGACTTTTGTTTGACGGTAAAGAGGTTACCGAGTATCCTATTTATCCTGCCGACGTTGTTGACTCTAACGGCTCGGGTGACGTTTTCCACGGTGCTTTTGCATCGGCTGTTGTCCGTGGCTTTACACCTATTCAGTGTTGTCACTTTTCAAGTTGTGTTTCGGCTCTCAAATGTATGGGAGTAGGAGCCAGAGAAAGTGTTCCTGATTACGATACAACGATTGACTATTTAAGGAGAAACGGATATGAACTTTAAAAAGTCTTATAAGTCGGCAATCGGCTATACTCCTATTTGCAAAATCGGTGAATGTTCTTTAAAACGTCTTGAATTCGGAATTATTGAGCTCGATAAAGACGGAATTCAGAAGTTTAACACCGAAAATAAGGAAACAGCCTTCATAATTCTTGAAGGTCATGTTAATGTGTCTTTTGGAGATACAAAGTGGGAAAACATTGGTAACAGAAGCTCTGTTTTCGAAAATCAGAAGGCAGAATGTTTCTATATGCCAAAGGGTTATGAGCTTTCTATCGAGGCTCTTGACCATGTTAAAATTGCAGTTTGCGCAACTCCTACTACCGAAGAAACCGAACCTCAGCTTTTGCGCGAGGATCGCGTTATTGTCAAGGTTCTTGGTGAGCAACCCTTCAAGAGAACTACAAGTTTCCTTTTTGACGGCACTACCAATGCAAAGTTCCTTACTATCGGTGAAGGTTATATCACCGACGGTAACTGGGCAGGTTTCCCGCCCCATAAGCACGATGAGGACGATATGCCCAACGAGTGCATTGCTGAGGAAATTTACTATTTCTTGTTTGACCCCAAACAAGGCTTTGCTATTCAGTGCTCTTATGCCGCTGACGGTGAGTTTGACGAGGCTTATCGCGTAAAATATGATGAACTTGTTGAACTTCCTTACGGATATCACACCACAGTTGGCACTCCCGGATACACCACCTACTTCTTGTGGCTTATGGCCGGTGACCATCAGGGCTTCAACAGACGTATTGACCCTGAGCATGAGTGGATTATAAAATAATTTAACAGTTTAGCCGAAGGGGTTTATAATCCCTTCGGCAATTCTGCGTTTTTGATGACAATTTGATTTTGAATATAATGATGCCTTTTGAGGTATTTTAATTATATAAAACTGTTTTAAGGGTGAAATTATGATTACTTTAACAAAAGGAAGAACTAAGGTTACTATAAATGAACTTGGTGCTGAAATGAAGAGTTTCACGGTCGACGGTGTCGATTATATCTGGACCGGGGATCCTGATGTTTGGGCAAGAAGCGCTCCCAACATTTTTCCTATGACCGGTGGCTTTAAAGATGATAAATATATTTTAGAGGGCAAGGAATACCATATGCCCAAGCACGGTTTTGCACTCAATTCTATGTTTGAGGTGGAGAGTCAATCTGACACAGAGGCGGTTTTTGTGCTCCGTGAAAACGAGGAAACAAAAAAGGTTTGGCCTTATGCCTTCGAGTTCCGTGTTTGCTATAAGTTGGAAGATGAAAAGGTAAGCGTTGATTACAAAGTTACCAATAAAAACGATAATACAATGTGGTTCTCGGTAGGCTCGCACGACGGCTTTGCTACACCCGAAGGTATCGAGGAATACGACGTTATCTTTGAAAACAAGGAAACTTTGGATTCCTACACTCTCTTCGGCAACCTTATCGGTGAGGACAAGACACGTATTATTGAAGACACAGATACCTTGTCTTTAAAATATGATTACTTTGCTATTGATGCTCTTGTTTTCAAAGACATAAAGTCCGAGTCTTGCAGACTCGTTAACCGTAACACAGGCCGCGGAATTAAGCTTGATTTCCCGAATTTCCCCGTAGTTATGTTGTGGACAAAACCGGGTGCAAACTACATTTGCATTGAGCCTTGGTTCGGCGCACCTGATGATGTTAACAGCAATTTCGATATTACAAAGAAATTCGCAATTCAGTCAGTAGAGGCAGGCAAGACCTTTACCTGCACCCGTGTTATCACTGCTTTGGAGGGCAAATAATATGACATACGAAAGATTGGTTGAACTGAACCCTCATATTAAAATTTATAAAACAAGCGATAATGAGTTTGTTCCTTACGGTAAGGTTATTACCGATATTGATGCTAATGCTTTTATTGAAGCGGCAAAGGGTGTTGAATTTCCCTTAGAAGGCTCCGTTTATGTGCCTGAACTTGAAGATTTTGCGAAATTGGATGCTGCAAAGGAAACTGAGATAAAGTACTACGGTGAACTTCCCATCCAGGCAGGATACTGCTACGGTCACAGCAATCAGCTTAACGCGGTTGAGTGGCACAAATCATCGGAGGTCAACGTTGCAATCACTCCGCTTGTGCTTTTCTTGGGACAGGTGCAGGATATTGTTGACAATAAAATTGATTCCTCAAAAATCAAGGCTTTCTATGTAGAAAAGGGAGAAGTTATTGAAGTTTATGCAACTACACTTCACTTCTGTCCCTGCGAAGTTGAAAAGAGTGGTTTTGGTGCTGTTGTTATTCTGCCCGTTGGTACTAATGTACCGCTTGAAGGCGAGTATGAAGATAAGATAATGTTCAGAAAGAACAAATGGATATTGGCGCATGTTGACAATAAGGGTCTTTTAGACCGCGGTGTTGTTGCAGGTGTTACAGGCGAAAACTACATAATTAAGGGTGAATAAGATGAAATACTTACTTGGTATAGATTTTGGCGGTGGCGCTTCAAAAGCGACCTTGCTTAGTGAAGAGGGAATAATTGTTGCCGAGCATTCGGTTGAGTATCCTACCTTGCATCCGCAGGCTGGTTGGTGCGAGCAGAATCCTGACGATTGGTATAATGCACTTTGCGAAGATTCAAAGGCGTTGCTTGCAAAAAGTGGAATCGATGCTGCCGATATTTTAGCTATTGCTATTGACTCGGCTACTCATACCGCAGTTCTTTGCGACAAGGATGCAAAACCGTTGCGTGCCGCTATTCATTGGACTGATACAAGAAGTATCAAGGAAGCCGATGCTTTGAAGGCTGCATATGAAGAAATGATCGTCAGCAAAACTTATTCAAAGCCCGGAACTATCTGGACTTTACCCCAAATTTTGTGGGTTAAGAATAACGAACCCGATGTGTTCTCTAAGATTGGTAAGATATTCTTTGAAAAGGATTATCTTCGTTATAAGTTAACAGATGTTTATTGCACCGATTACATTGAAGCACAGGGTAGTATGCTTTTTGATAATAATACTATGGCTTGGGACGACGAACTCTGCACACTTGCAGGTATTGACAAGGCAATTATGCCCGCTATCGTCAAACCCACCGATATTATTGGTTCTGTTACTGCTGCGGCTGCTGCCGAGACAGGACTTAAAGAAGGTACACCCGTTATCTGTGGCACGACTGATACTGTTATGGAGGTTTTTGCTTCGGGTGCGGTTGAAGAGGGAAATATGACCGTAAAATTGGCCACTGCCGGTAGAATCTGTGTCATCACCGACAGACAGTACCCTCATCCTTATCTCATTAACTACGCACATATAGTTGACGGATTGTGGTATCCCGGTACGGCTACCAAGGCAGCCGCATCTTCATACCGTTGGTACAGAGATACCTTCGGCGGAGAATATAAGGAACTTGATATGGGTGCTGCAAATGTTGAGTTGGGTTGTGACGGTTTGATGTTCCACCCGTATATCAACGGTGAGCTCACTCCGTACAATGACCCTAAACTCTGCGGAAGTTTTATCGGTGTACGTGCAGAACATACCAAGGCTCACTTTACTCGTGCTGTTTTGGAAGGTGTTTCTTTCTCGCTTTTACATAGTATGGTGTCTCTTAATGAACTTAAAATTCCTCACGATAGTTATGGCACACTTATCGGCGGCGGTGCAAAGGGCAAACTTTGGAAGCAGATAACTGCCGATATGTTGGGAATTACATTGAAAACTACCGAAAGCAGTGATTCTTCCTTTGGTTCTGCAATGCTTGCAGGTATTGCGGTCGGAGTGTTCAAAGACGCAAAAGAAGCTGCTGCAAAGTGTGTTAAGGTTAACGATATAGTAGAGCCTAATATGGAAAATCACGCAAAGTATATGGAACTCTTCGAAACATACAGAAAAGTTCACGATGCTTTGGCTCCCATTTACAAAGGTAGATAAAATGAAGATTTTAGTATGTGTAAAGCAGGTTCAATCGGGTGAACTTAACCCTTTTGACGCCTGCGCTTTGGAAACCGCATTAAGAGTACCTAATGCCGAAATAACCATGCTCAGTATGGGCAGGCAATCTGTTAAGGATATGCTTTTGAATCTTACCCGTCTTGGTGATATTAAAGGCGTATTGCTGAGCGATATGGCTTTTGCAGGTGCAGACACTCTGGCTACGGGTTATGCTCTGTCGTTGGCTGCTGAAAAAATAGGCTACGACCTTATAATATGCGGCAGACAGACAGTTGACGGTGACACTGCACAGACAGGCTCGGTATTAGCTACAATGCTCAAAATCCCCGTTGTTTCCAATGTTATGAGTGTAGATTCTTTGGATGAAACAAAAATAGAGTGTACGACCCGCTTGGGAAAAGAAGAGGCTTCTTTGCCTGCGCTTATTACGGTTGAGCGTATAAATGATTTAAGATTTCCAAGTATTCGTTCAAAGGTTAAAACTGTCGATGTCTGGAATGCTGATGATATTGGTGCGGATAAGACCCGTTGCGGTCTTAAAGGCTCTCCGACTAAGGTTGTTAAGAGTTTTGAGAACAAATCGGGAAAGCGCAAATGCAAATTTATCAGTGCAGAGGAACTCAGTCGGGCAATAAACGAAGGTTTGAATAAAGAACCTGAGGCTATCGCGGCTTCCTCGTCGTCCGAAAAACTGAAAAATGTTTGGATAATTAGTGAGAAACCTCGTGAAATGGCCGAAACAGTGTCAGATGATATAACTGTCATTGAAAAAGATACTGCTGAAAACCTTACGGCAAAAATAAGAGAAGGTTGCCCTGATGTTGTACTTTGGCCGAGTGATGTTTGGTCAAGACGTACTGCACCTCAGGTTGCGGCTGCTTTGCTTACCGGTCTTTGCGCCGATTGTACTGCATTGGAAACCGACGGCAAGGACTTGTTTATGTACCGTCCCGCATTTAGCGGAAATGTTATTGCTAAAATCCAGTGTGTTACAAAACCTGCGATGGCAACTGTCAGAACTGCCGAGGACTCGGTCAGTGATATAATATTCTCGGCAGGAAAGGGCGTTAAAGAGGATTATGGTGCCTTTTTGAAACTTGCCGAAAAGTATAATGCCGAGGTTGCGGCATCACGTGCTTTCGTTGATTTAGGATTAGCTCCTTATGAACAACAGGTCGGTCTTACGGGCAAGGCGGTAACACCAAAGGTGTATGTTGCATGCGGTATTTCGGGTGCAGTTCATCATATTGTCGGTATGGAACGCTCAGGCACTGTAATCGCGATAAATCCGGATAAGGATGCACCGATTTTTGATTACGCTGATTACGGCATTTTGGCTGATATAAAAGACCTTTGAAAAGTTGACAAAAGTCATTAAATTTGGTAAAATAAACAAATATTCTACATAAAGATTTGGAGTTTATTTATGGTAAGAAGTATGACCGGATACGGTAGAGGAGAAGCGTCTGGCGAAGCTCTCTCGATAACCGTTGAATTAAAGTCGGTTAACCACCGATTTTTTGAATGCTCTGTTAGATGTCCAAGGCAGTTTTCCTGCTTTGAGGATAAATTAAAGTCTTATATTCAGTCGCGTGTGGCACGTGGTAAGATTGATGTTTTTGTTTCTTGCGATTTCGGTGCAAACAATGTTGATAAGCTTGTTGTTAACGAAGCGTTTGCGGATGAATATGTTGCTGCACTGCGCACATTGGCTAAAAAATATCGTTTAAAGAATGATATTTCAGCTATGCAGGTCGCACGTAACGACAATGTGTTCACCATTTCAAAACAACGACTTGATGAAGAAAAGACATGGGCAGTTTTGAACTCGGCATTATCAGATGCCGTTGATGCGTTTATTTCTGCTCGTGAGGTTGAGGGCAAACGCCTTACCGACGATGTGTTGTCACGTGCTGATTCAATTTTGGAAAAGGTTGCTTTTGTTGAGGAACGTTCACCTGAGACCGAGCGTCTTTACCGTGAGCGAATTGAGAAGAAGATGGCTGAATTGCTGGGTTCTGCCAATGTCGATATGAACCGCATCATTGCTGAAACGGCTATCTTTGCCGATCATATCGCTGTGAGTGAGGAAACTGTTCGTTTGCGCAGTCATATCGCCCATTTGAAAGACCTTTTCAATGAGGGTGGAGTTATCGGTAAGAAGATTGATTTTATAGTTCAGGAAATGAACCGTGAGACTAATACCATCGGCTCGAAATGCCAGGATATTGAGATTTCGAAAACCGTTGTCGATATGAAGTCTGAAATCGAAAAAATCAGAGAGCAAATCCAGAATATCGAATAATCGAAGGTGAAATTATGAAACTTATAAACATCGGTTTCGGTAATATGGTATCGGCTTCTCGTCTTGTTGCTATCGTTAGTCCTGATTCGGCACCTATAAAACGTATCGTTTCTGAGGCTAAGGAAAAAGGAACTCTTATTGACGCAACACATGGAAGAAGAACAAGAGCCGTTATTATTACTGACAGTGATCTTATCATCTTGACATATTTGCAGTCGGAGACCGTTGCGGCTCGTCTTGAAGATGATAAGGACGATGAAGGGGATGTATCGGAGAATGAGTAAGGGTTCATTGATTATCGTGTCGGGACCATCGGGTTCCGGAAAGGACACGGTTTTAAAAGAATTATTCAAACTTATGCCTGAGGTGAAGTTTTCTATTTCTTCTGTTTCGCGTAATATGCGTGAAGGCGAAGTTAACGGCGAAAAATACAACTTCATTTCCAAAGAAGAGTTTGAGACCCTCATAAGTGAGGACAGATTGCTTGAATACAATGTCTATTGCGGCAACTATTACGGAACGCCGAAAGACCCTGTTGACGAAACCATTAAAAACGGTGGAGAGATAATTCTTGAAATCGACGTCAACGGTGCCGAAAATGTTCGCAAAAAGTGTGAGGATAATTTCAGTGTGTTTATTATGCCTCCGTCTTTCGAGGTTTTGAAAAACCGTCTTATCAACCGTGGAACCGAAACAATGGAGGTTATCGAAAAACGGTTGGAACAAGCAAAAACCGAGATGGACAGAGCCAATGAATATGATTACATTGTGGTCAACGATGACCTGAAAACAGCAGTGCTGACGCTTAAAAATATCATTGAGGCCGAGCGCTGCAAAACCGAAAGAATTTTATAAATTTTAGAAACGGAGAATTATTATGCTTAATCCTGCAATTGGAAAACTTATCGAAAACACAGACAGTCGTTACAAGTTGGTACTCGACATTGCTAAAAAAGCAAGAAATATTGCTGAAACTGCCCAGGAAAACGGTGAAATCATAGTTGAAAAACCCGTTACTCTCGCAATGAACGAGATGGCAGCAGATATCAAGGACTAATCAAATCAAAATCTTATTGTAAAGGATGTGGCTTGTCGTGAGTGATTCCCTTGTTGTCAGCGTTGCAGTTGATCAAGCGGTCTATCAGATTGACAGGCCATTTGACTATTTTGTGCCCTTTGAATTGAGAAACGCAGCAAAGGTCGGCTGCCGTGTGGTAGTACCTTTCGGACGTGGCAATGTAAAAAAAACGGGCATTATTATCGGTTTTTCCGATACGGAAGATTTGTCGAAACTCAAACCCATATTAGAAGTTTTGGACTCGGAGCCCATTTTAAGTGATGAGATGCTTAAAATTGCCGGTTTCTTAAAAGAACAAACCTTCTGCACCTGGTACAGTGCGTTGCGCGTGTTGCTGCCTCCCGGTATAAACTATAAAATCAAGACCGCTTATATGCTGACCGATTTTGAGACCACAGGTGTTTCTCTATCGTCAGATGAGCAAAGAATAGTAGAGTTTTTAAAGGGATTTAAAAATCCTCAGACTAAGGAGTCTATATACGATAGCTTGGGATTGACTAAGGACAGCGGTTATATTGAAAAAATGGTTGCAAAGGGTGTAATTACACGGTCGGATTCGGCGGTGCGAAATATTGGTGACGCAACTTTGAAAATGATTCGTGCAACCGAGGCGGTTGACAATCTTTCTTCCGTAAAACTAACACCTAAGCAGAGCCGTGCGGTTTCTGTGCTTCGTGAAGTAGGTTGTTGCTCAGTAAAGGAACTTTGCTATTTTACGGGACTTTCTTTGGCGGTCATAAACGGGCTTGCAAAAAAAGGTGTTGCCGAGATTTTCGAGGAAGAGTATTACAGAAATCCTTACTCTTCCGCCGAAATCCACGAAGTTGATCAAATAAAACTTTCTGAATGTCAAAGAAATGCTTTTGACACATTGAAGGATAAATATTTGAACGGCGGCGGAACGGCATTGCTTTACGGTGTGACAGGTTCCGGTAAAACACAGGTCTTTCTTAAAATGTGTGAAGAGGTTGTAAACGAGGGCAGAGGGGTTATCGTTATGGTGCCCGAAATCGCCCTCACTCCGCAGACATTGAATGTGTTTCACCAACGTTTTGGTGATAAAGTGGCCGTATTTCATAGCGCTATGTCGCAGGGACAACGTCTTGATGAATGGAAACGTGTCAAAAACGGTGATGCAAAGATAGCTGTCGGTACGCGTTCGGCGGTTTTTGCGCCGTTTTCAGATGTCGGACTTATCATTATAGACGAGGAACATGAGCATACCTATAAATCGGAAATGAGTCCTCATTTCCACGCACGTGATGTTGCAAAATTCAGAACTAAATTAAGCAAAGGTCTGGTCATTTTGTCATCGGCTACTCCTTCGTTGGAGTCGTACAGTAATGCGCTTTCGGGCAATTATACACTTTGCAAACTTGACCGTAGATTCGGTAATGCGGTGTTGCCTGAGGTTGAAACAGTTGATATGCGCAAAGAGGCAGCCGAGGGTAACAGAAGTATTATCAGCAATACACTCTATGACTATATCGATGAGGCTCTGTCTTGCGGTAATCAGGCAATTTTGCTGCTTAATCGTCGAGGATTTAACACTTATATTTCGTGTCCTAACTGTAAAACTGTTATGAACTGTGAGAATTGCAGTATTTCTTTGACATATCATTCGGCAAATAACCGCCTGATGTGCCATTACTGCGGCTCGTCACAACCTTTCGCAGACAAATGTCAGGTTTGCGGCAATGAACGAATGAAATACAGCGGAATCGGCACTCAAAAGGCTGAAAATGACCTGCAAGAGCTTTTCCCCGAAGCAAAGATTTTACGTATGGACGCCGACAGTACTTCGTCGAGAACAGATTATGAACGAAATCTTAGCGATTTTGCCGCAGGTAAATATGATATCCTGCTTGGAACTCAGATGGTTGCAAAAGGTCTTAATTTTCCGAAAGTAACGGTCGTAGGTGTTCTT
>JAZRMK010000007.1:0-22995 GCA_045647525.1 Acutalibacteraceae bacterium | reverse complement strand
CAGCTTACCGATACCGTTAAGGATCTTCTTAAGAAGAACAACGTTATCTAATTTTTCGGCTAGGCTTACAGGAGAAAAAATATGACAGAATTGCTTGTTACTATTTGCTCAGGTTTGGTTTCCGAGCCCGAGAAAATCTCTGTTACCGTTGACGAACCCAATGAAGAGGGTGTTATTGTATACCATCTTCATGTCGCCGAAGGCGATATGGGTCGCGTAATTGGTAAGCAGGGTAGAATAGCTAAGGCTATTCGTGTTGTTATGAGAGCTGCTGCTAACCGTAACAATGAAAAGATTGCTGTTGAAATCGACTGATTTATAGGCAAAATCCCCTCAAAAAATTATTTTGAGGGGTTTCTTCTTTATTTTTATTTTGGGGGATAATATGCTTAAAAAGTATATCGAAGCCGGTAAAATTGTAGGTACTCACGGCGTTCGCGGTGAAATGCGTGTTCAGCAGTGGTGCGACAGTGCCGAGGTTTTTACAAAATTTAAAAAGTTTTATCTTGATAATAATGGTGCCGAATGTGTTAAAGTTAAGGCGTCACGTCCTCACGGTAATGTCTGCCTTTTGAAAGCTGATGGGGTTGATACCATTGATGCTGCGGAAAAACTTCGCGGCAGGGTTCTTTATATAAACAGAGCTGACTTAAAGCTTGAAAAAGGTCAATATTTAATTGACGATATTGTAGGTTGTTCGGTAATTGATGCCGATAACGGTACTGAATACGGTGTTATATCTGATGTGTCGCAGACCGGCGCTAATGATGTATGGCATATAATGAAGGACGGTAACGAGTATTATCTGCCCAATGTTCCTCAGTTTGTAAAAGATGTTGACGTTGAAAAACGCACCGTCACAGTCACACCAATCGGGGGGATTTTTAACGATGAGATTTGATATTTTAACGCTTTTTCCCGAAATGTGCGAAGCCGTTTTGAACGAAAGCATAATTGGCAGAGCGCAAAAGTCGGGAACTATTGAGGCGTTTTGCCACAATATCCGTGACTTTGCAGGTAATAAACATAACCGTGTTGATGATGCACCGTACGGCGGTGGTAAAGGTATGGTTATGCAGGCAGAACCAATATTTAACTGTTTTAAAAGCATTTATGATGGGGAAGATAAACCTCATCTGATTTATATGTCACCCAAGGGTAAAACTTTTTGTCAGGAGGATGCTGTGCGTCTTTCCAAATACAAAAGAATTGCCATTCTTTGCGGACATTATGAAGGTGTCGATCAACGTGTGCTTGATGAAATCGTTGATGAGGAGATATCCATCGGCGACTATGTTTTAACCGGTGGTGAATTGCCGGCATTGGCAGTTGTTGACGCTGTAAGTCGTATGATTCCCGGTGTTTTGTCGGAAGAAGTGTGTTTTACCGATGAAAGTCATTTCAACGGTTTGCTTGAATATCCTCAATATACACGACCTGAGGTATGGCACGGAGTTGCTGTACCCGATATATTGTTGTCGGGTCATCATAAAAACATTCAAAAATGGCGTGATGAACAATCGTTGGAATTAACAAGAAAACTTCGTCCTGATATGTTAAGTGAAACAAATTCACTAAAATAATTTGCTTAGTAATTAAAGCTATTATATTTATGTGAAAATTTAACAAATTGGTGGAATGTTTTTTTCGAAATTTGTCGTTTTACGAAAAATTTTTATTTTGATGGTAACAAAATATTGACTAAAATCAATATTATGGTATAATAACGAAAGTACCGGGTTAAAAACCCCGATTCTTTATTGTTGTGAGTAATCGTGCTTTGATTAAGCAGTGATTAAAAAGGAGATTTTATTATGTTTGTTAAAGATGTTGTCGTTCAGAATCAGGTTGGACTTCATGCCCGTCCTGCTACCTTCTTTATTCAGAAGGCAAATGAATTCAAATCTTCAATCTGGGTTGAGAAGGAAGAGCGTCGCGTTAACGCAAAAAGTCTTCTCGGCGTTTTGTCACTTGGTATCGTTGGCGGAACAGCTATTCGTATTATTGCTGACGGTAGCGACGAGGAAGCTGCTGTTACCGGTCTTGTAACTTTGGTTGAATCCGGTTTTGCAGAGTAATTTTAAGTTTTGATTTTGTGCCGACAGACATTATTGTTTGTCGGCTCTTTTTTTCTTTAATTGACAGTGAAATTAAAAAGGTGTATTATTATTTTATTATTTTATTATGATTTAATCATAATATTGAGGTGGTGACAGTATGAAAGCACTTATTATTGGACTTGGTCTTATCGGCGGTTCGCTCGCAAAACAGTTGAAAAAGAACTCTGATTGGTTGGTTTCAGGTTATGATATTGATGAAACCGTCTGTTCGGAGGCTTTGAATGTTGGTGCGGTTGATGAAATCTGGCAGTTAGAAACATTAAGTGATGCCGATGTTACCGTCCTTTGTTTGTCACCTGTTCTGTCGGTTGAATTTTTGCGTAAAAATGCGAAATATTTGAAGAAAAGTTCAGTAGTAACCGATGTTTGCGGTGTTAAACAGTCGGTGGTATGTGAGTGCGAAAAAATCTGTCAGAATAGCGGACTTTATTTTATCGGCGGTCATCCAATGGCAGGTAAGGAGAGAAGCGGCTTTAAAAATGCTGATGAAAATCTTTTTAACCGTGCAAGTTATATTTTGACCGTTACTGAAAACACAAATGAAGACGCATTAAATGTTGTAAAACAGTTTGTTTTAGGGTTAAAGGCAGCTAAAATTACAGTTGCCGATCCTGAAACACACGACCGTGTTATTGCGTTTACTTCACAGATTCCTCATATTATTGCGGGTGCTTATGTCAAATCGCCGACAGTTTTTGATAGAAAAGGCTTTTCTGCCGGCAGTTTTAAGGACTGTTCGAGGGTTGCTACCGTTGATGAAAAACTGTGGAGTGAATTGTTTTTAAATAATAAGGAAATGCTTTTGTCGGAGTTAGATTTTCTTATTGAAAATCTTACCGATTACAGAAAAGCTGTAAACAGTGGTGACCAAGATGAATTAAAAACGCTCATTTTGAAGGGTAAGCTTATTAAAGAACAAGATTTGAAGGAGAGCGAAGGAGCATAATTATGGATAATTTAGCTATGCTTATGGATTTTTATGAGGCAACTATGGCAAACGGTGCTTTGCTGAAAAACCATAAAGAAACAGTTGCGTATTTTGATATGTTTTTTCGCCGAGTTCCCGATGACGGCGGATTTGCCATTATGGCGGGTTTGAAGCAGCTTATCGATGATCTGCAAAATCTGAAATTTACGGAATCCGACTGTGAATATATGAAAAGCAGAGGCATATTTGATGATGAGTTCATCGAATATTTAAGAAACTTCAAGTTCAGTTGTGATGTTTGGTCGGTACCCGAAGGAACTCCGATCTTCCCGAAAGAGCCTATTGTAACGGTCAGAGGTCCTATTATTGAACTGTTTTTAATAGAAACTCTGTTGTTGCTCAATATTAACCACCAGTCACTTATTGCTACAAAAGCAAACAGAATAGTCCGTTCTGCGCAAGGTCGTTCTGTCATTGAGTTCGGTGCCCGACGTGCGCATGGTATTGATGCTTCTGTATCAGGAGCCAGAGCTGCATATATCGGCGGTTGTGTTGGCACATCGTGTGTGAAAGCAGGAAAAGATTTTGATATTCCTGTTTTCGGAACAATGGCTCATTCATGGATTCAGTTGTTTGACAGTGAATACGATGCATTCAAGGCGTATGCCGAGGTTTATCCCGATTCATGTGTTTTCCTTGTTGATACATTTGATACTCTTAAAAAGGGTATTCCTAATGTTATCAAGGTTGCAAACGAAGTTTTGAAGCCTCTTGGTTGCCGTCCGAAAGGCATCAGAATTGACAGTGGTGATATCACTTATCTCTCTAAACGTGCTCGTAAAATGCTTGATGAGGCGGGTTATCCCGACTGCGAAATATGTGTCTCGAACTCTTTGGATGAATATCTTATAAGAGATATGCTTATGCAGGGTGCTAAGGTTGACACATTTGGTGTAGGCGAACGCCTTATTACCGCTAAAAGTGAAGCTGTCTTCGGTGGAGTTTATAAGCTTGCAGCCATCGAAAGACCTAACGGTGAGGTAGTTCCTAAAATTAAACTTAGCGAAAATACGTCAAAAATCACACTGCCTGGATTCAAACAGTGTTGGCGTCTTTTCGACCGTGACAGCGGTAAGGCAATTGCCGATGTCATAACACTTCGTGATGAGGTAATTGACGATACAAAAGAGTACGAGTTGTTTGACCCCGAATATACCTGGAAGAGAAAGGCAGTCACTGATTTTATTGCCCGTCCGTTGCAGGTTGAGGTATTTAAAAACGGTGAACTTTGCTATAAATCTCCTGATGCCACTGCTATTCGTGACTACCGTGAACAGCAGGTTGAATCGCTTTGGGAAGAGGTTCAGCGTTTTGAAAAACCGCACAAATACTATGTTGACTATTCTCAAAGACTATATGATTTACAGAAAAACTTAATTGAAGAAAATTCTAAATAACAATTAAACCCATCTCGTCGAGATGGGTTTTTGTTTGGAAAATTTGGAGCAACAAATTAGTTGCAATAAATAGAATAATGTAGTATAATAATATGCAAATTTTAAAAAGGGAAGTTATATATGCAGGAAACTACTCAGATGAGTTTAAATATGCCTATGTTGGCTCTTCGTGGTATCGTTGTTTTTCCTAAAACGGTGGTACATTTTGATGTTATTCGTCCGAAGTCAATTGAGGCACTTAATACCGCTATGGCACAAAACCGTTATATCTTTTTGTTAACACAAAAAAATATTTCAGCAGAGGATCCGAATGTCGATGACCTCTACAACGTTGGTTGTGTCGCAAAAATCAGACAGATTCTTAGAATGACGGGTGATACTGTTCGTGTGCTTGTTGAGGGTTGTTATAGAGCAGAACTCAAAAACATTACAACTGTTGATCCGCTTTTCAGAGCTGATATTGTTCGCTTGGTAGAAGAGTCTGAAGGAAACAAGACGAAGTACAAGGCAGCTTTGCTGAGAAATGCAAAAAATGCATTTGATGACTTCGCCCGTGTTGCGCCTAAAATTTCGCCTGACGTTATTATGAGTGTAGTTGCGGCTGATAACATCGGTCGTCTTGCCGATTATATTGCTCACAATGTACCGGTTGAAACCGATGATAAGCAGTACATTTTAGAGCAACTTAACCCTCAAAAACGTTTGAAGTCGGTTATTACTCTGCTCAAACGCGAGAAGGACCTCATTGAAATCGATAAACGTATCAGTGAGAAGGTCAAGGGAAGCATTGACGATAATCAACGAGAATACTATCTGCGTGAACAGATCAAGGCTATCAATGAAGAACTGTATGGTGAAAGCAATCCCGACAGTGAAATTGAAAAGTATTATAAGAAAATAGCCAATTTAAATGCCGATGACACTGTTAAGCAGAAACTCAACGATGAGGTCGATAGACTTGCTAAAATGCCTTCCGGTTCTCATGAGGCAACCGTTGTTCTCAATTACCTTGATACCTGTCTGTCGCTTCCTTGGGGGCTTTATAGTGACGCAAAGATAAATTTGGCTAAATCACAAAAGATTCTCGACCGCGACCATTACGGTCTTAAAAAGGTTAAAGAAAGAATTATTGAACTTTTGGCGGTACATACATTGGTACCCGAAATTAAAGGTCAGATAATATGTCTTGTCGGCCCTCCCGGTGTTGGTAAAACATCTATTGTTAAATCAGTTGCAGAGTGTATGGGTAGAAAATATGCCCGTGTATCCTTAGGTGGTGTGACCGATGAGGCCGAAATTAGAGGTCATAGAAAGACCTATATCGGTGCTATGCCCGGACGTATTATCAACGCTGTAAAAACAGCCGGTACTGCTAATCCAGTAATTCTTCTTGACGAAATTGATAAACTCGGTTCATCTTATAAAGGTGACCCGTCATCAGCAATGCTTGAAATACTTGACAGTGAACAAAACAACACCTTCCACGATCATTATGTTGATATGCCTTTTGATCTGTCAAAGGTTCTGTTTATTACAACGGCAAATGATGCGTCGAGCATTCCCGGTCCGTTGCTTGACAGAATGGAGCTTATCGAACTTGGCTCTTATACAAGAGAAGAAAAGTATCAGATTGCTAAAAAACATCTTATAAAGAAGCAGTTAAAGCTCAACGGTCTAAAACCCACCGAATTGAAATTTTCTGATGAAGCGGTATATAAACTTATTGATGCTTATACGCGCGAAGCAGGAGTTCGCCGTTTAGACAGAACATTGGCAACTGTTTGCCGAAAATCCGCTGCGAAAATCGTGTCGGGTGAGTGTAAGACCGTTAAAGTTACACCCGAGCTTTTAAAGGAAATGCTGGGTACTGAAAAATATAAACCCGATGCATTGCTTAAAAAGGATGAGGTCGGTGTTGTCAACGGACTCGCTTGGACGAGTGTCGGCGGTGAAATTATGCCGTTGGAGGTTGTTTGTGTTGCAGGAACAGGCAAACTTGAACTGACAGGTTCTTTGGGTGATGTTATGCAAGAATCGGCAAAAGCAGCCGTTACTTGTGTCAGAAGCAGAGCAGAGTTGCTTGGAATCAATAAGGATTTCTACAAAACCTTTGATATCCACATTCATGCACCAGAAGCCGCAGTTCCAAAAGACGGTCCTTCGGCAGGTGTTACAATGTTTACAGCACTTGTTTCGGCGCTTACGGGCATTACTGTAAAACGTGATGTTGCCATGACGGGTGAAATAACCCTTCGCGGAAGAGTTATGCCGATCGGCGGACTCAAAGAAAAGACAATGGCAGCTTATAAAGCAGGCGTCAGCACTGTATTTATTCCTGTTGACAATCTTCCTGATCTTGATGAAGTTGAGCAGATTGTCAAGGATAATATAAGATTTGTTGCCGTCGAAACGGTTGACGAAATTTTGTCAGAGGCTTTAAATAATATGCCTGATGCCAAGAAAAACGGCGGTAACGGAATGTATCCTATTGATACAACGGTCGGTACTGTTAATACTGTGTCAAAAATAAGCAGAGGTGTGCTATGAACTACAATAATGCCAGGTTTGAAACATCGGCAGGAACACCAAAAAGTTTAATACCTTCTGATTTGCCCGAGGTTTGTTTTTCCGGACATTCAAATGTTGGAAAATCTTCGCTTATAAATAAGCTCTTGGGAAGAAAATCGATTGCAAGAGTCAGTAACAAACCGGGCAAGACGGTGACAATCAATTTCTTTACCTGCGACAGTGTAAGAATGGCGGATCTGCCGGGTTACGGCTTTGCAAAGGTTTCTTACTCAGAAAAAGAGCGTTGGTCGGATTTGATGCAGTATTATTTTTCTTCTGATCGAAATATAAAAAAGGTTTTTCAACTTATTGATTCTCGCCATAAACCTACCAAAGATGATATGGATATGGTGTCCTATTTAAAACAAACAGGCTTTGATTTTGTTATTGTACTTACAAAAATCGATAAATTGAAATCGAAGGAAAAAATAGCAAATATTAGTATGTTCGAAGAACTTTTTAGCGGTATCGAAATGATACCTTTTTCAGCCGAAACGGGTGAGGGTAACGACGCATTAAGAAACATACTCGAATCGGTAGCAGAATAAATTACCTCAAAGGATGGTAAATATGATTAGTGAAAGCATAGCGGTTAATGATTTGGGTCACTTAACCTTCGGTGGTGCCGACTGTGTTGAATTGGCCGACAACTATCAAACACCGCTTTATGTGTTTGATGAATCGCTTATAAGAAAAAATATAAGAGATTTTCGCGATTCCATAAATGAGTATTACGATGGATTCGGACGAGTTCTGTATGCGAGTAAGGCATTTTCTTGCAAGGAAATGTACCGAATTTGTAAAGAAGAGGGGATTGGCGCTGATGTTGTATCGGGCGGTGAAATTTATACGGCAATATCTGCCGGATTCGACCCCGAACTTCTGATGTTCCACGGTAATAACAAAACCTTCCAAGAACTTGAATACGCGATAAAGTCTAATGTTGGCAGAATCGTTGTCGATAACTTTTCCGAACTCAGAAATATAAATGCGATTGCCGAAAAGCTGAACAAAAAGGTCAATATCATTTTAAGAATCAAGCCGGGTATTGATGTTCATACCCACGAATATATCAAAACCGGTCAAATTGACTGTAAGTTTGGATTTGCACTTGAAAACGGCGAGGCTATGGATGCTGCGCTTCATTGTCTTCAATATAATGGTGTTGAGTTAAAGGGTTTCCATTGCCATATAGGTTCGCAGATATTTACAACTGAGCCTTTTTGTGATGCTGCAAAGATTATGATTGAGTTTGCCGATGATTTCCGTAGAAAAAGCGGTGTAACAGTCGGTGAAATTGATTTGGGTGGCGGATTCGGCGTAAAATATGTTGAAGGTGACGACCAACAGCCATTTGACCTATTCCTACGTGATGCATCAAAGGCATTGAAGGAAAAGTGCGAAGAGTTGCAGTTTCCGGTTCCTTTTATTTACATTGAACCGGGCCGTTCAATTGTTGGTCATGCAGGATTGACACTCTATAAGGTCGGTGCTGTTAAGACTATCGAAAATGTCAGAACCTACGTTTCGGTTGACGGTGGTATGACTGACAACCCGAGATTTGCATTATATAATGCTGAGTACACCATTGAAATTGCCAATAAAGCAAATCTCGAAAAGGATTTTGTTGTAACTGTTGCAGGTAAGTGCTGCGAAAGCGGTGACTTATTGCAGAAGGATGTTGCTATTCAAAACGCCGAGGTCGGTGATACACTGGCAGTGCTTACAACAGGTGCGTATTGCTATTCAATGGCAAGTAATTACAACAGAATACCGAGAGCCGCTGCCGTGTTTGTTAAAGACGGAGAGTCACGTGTTGTAATAAAACGTGAGTCCTACGAGGATTTAATAAGAAATGATATATAAAAATAAAGCTTGGTATATGCCAAGCTTTATTTTTTGTAATAATTTGTAATTTTTTGTCGCATTGACAATAAATTTGTTTGTGATATAATTTCCTTATGAATTTTATAAATCAAGGTGTTTTGACTTGAAATTAGAAAAATTTAAAGCTTTAAAAAATCTGAAAATCAATACAGGTATATTTTTCTTTGTTGCTTTATGCTACATGGAATTTATTACACGCGCATTTACCTATGACTCATTTTTCGGAATAGGTCTTTTGTTCATACCTCTTTTTTCTGTTTTACCAACGGCTGTTTTGTACGCGGTTTGTTCGGCTATAAACGAAAAGTGGGGTAAGATTGTCACTGCTGTAACATTAGCAATTTACTTTTTGATATATGTTTCACAAACGATTTATTTTAGTGTTTTCGGCTCGTATTTTATTATGTATTCATTGAAAGCCGGCGGTGTCAGCCAGATTTTAGGCAGCGGTATGATAGATATAACCGCTAAGGCAATTCTTCGAGGCATTCCTGCCATTTTGTTGCTGGCGGCACCTTTGGTACTCTATATTATTTTCGGTAATAAAAATATTACATACAGAAGATTCAAATGGTATTTTTCGTTGACGACCGGTCTTTCAGGAATATGTGTTCATATTTTGTTGGTAATTATAATTTCGTTGGTACCTGTGATTTCTGAGATTCAGTCAGGTAATTTCGATATAAATAATTCGGTTAAAACTTTCGGTCTTATAAGGTCGGAAGTGCTGGATTTTAAGTATAATATTATAGGTGTTGAACAGGAAACTAAAATAGATTTAGATGTTTCCGACGATGTACTTAATATCGGTGTTAATAAGCCTTCAAAGCCTACTTCAACTCCTATTGATACTTCACCTAATGTTATGGATATTGATTTCGAGGCATTGAACGAAAACGAAAGCAACAGCACTTATAAACAACTTAATTCCTATTTTGCCTCTAAAACACCGACAAATAAGAACGAATATACAGGTATGTATGAGGGTTATAATCTCATTTACATCACCGCAGAGGCGTTTTCACCGTATTGTATCGATGAGGAACTCACACCGACTCTTTACAAAATGACCAACGAAGGATTTAAATTTACTAACTTCTACACACCGAGTCTTGGTGTTTCGACCACATCGGGTGAATTCACATACTGCACTGGTCTTTTGCCCGACTCGAACATTTGGAGTTTTAAAGAGTCGAGTGACAATAATATGTATTTCTGTCTCGGAAATATGTTCAATCGTTTAGGTATCGATAGAACTTATGCATACCATAACCACACTTACAGCTATTATGACCGACATATAACTCACCCAAATATGGGCTACACTTACAAGGGTTACGGTAACGGTCTTGAAAAGTATGTAAAGAAGGTATGGCCTGAGTCCGACCTTGAAATGATTGCAGGCTCTGCTGACGAATATATAAGCAGTGACGAACCGTTCCATGCGTACTATATGACCGTAAGCGGTCACTTCCAGTACAGTTTCAGCGGCAATTCGATGTGCAGCAGAAACAAAGATAAAGTAAAGCATCTTGACTGTTCGGAAAAGCTTAAAGCATACTATGCGTGCAACATCGAGCTTGATAAAGCGATGGAAAAACTGTTAGAAAAACTTAACGATGCGGGCGTTGCTGACAGAACGGTTATTGTTATCAGTGCCGACCACTATCCGTACGGACTTGAAAATGAGACCGATAAATATTCGGTATGGCGTGAGGTTTTAGGGCACGATGTTGACACGACCTTTGAGCTTTACGAAAGTAACCTGATTCTCTATTGTCAGGGTACAAAGAATGCACCGACTATTGATAAATACTGTTCATCAGTTGATGTTTTGCCTACTATTTTGAATTTATTCGGACTTGAATATGATTCAAGGTTGCTTATCGGTAATGACATTCTTTCCGACTCGGGCGCATTGGTGCAATTACGAGGCAATTCGTTTATAACCGATATGGGCAAATATAATGCCACGACAGGTGAGTTCACTTTGTTTGAAGGCAAATCTTTTGCATCCAACGACGAGAAGAAAACTTATATAGATGCGGTTAAAAAGATCGTTGCTAACAATTTTAAGATTTCAAGACTTATTATCCAGAAAGATTATTACGGTTATTTGTTTGATTAAAAAAGACCTTGTCGCAAGACAAGGTCTTTTTTTACAAGTTTCTTATATAGTTGAAAAGATACTGCTGTGCTATTCCTTCGTATCCGTTAGCACATTCGGGAAAACTACCATCAAAAAACTGTTCGATCGCACGTTTTATCCACACATCTCTGGGTAATGCGTCGATTCTACCGTAACCGAATAACAGGGTGCAGTCTGCAACCTTGACGCCGACGCCCGTTATCTTCATCAATTCTTTGCGTGCGGATTCAATATCACCGTTTTGGAGCAAAGCATGGTCTATTTCGTTGTTGTAATATTTCTTTGCACCTTCAATTATGTACCGTGCTCTGAAACCTGCTCTTATCGGTGCCAAATCATCAGGACTGAGATTTGAAAGTCTTTCGGCGGTAGGGAAGGTGAATCCACCTTCGGTCTTTTCGCCGAAACCTTCGCACAGTCTGTTAATAATTCCTTTGATTCGCGGTATGTTGTTGTTTTGTGAGATAATAAACGAACACAATACTTCCCAGCGGTCTTGTCTTAAAATTCTTATACCGCTGTTTTGTTCTGCTGCAAGTTTCAATGTTTTATTTTCAGATATTTTTTTAATAATTTTGTCGTAATCACGGTCAAGGTCCAAATAATTTTTCCAGAAGGGAAAGTTATCTACGCTTTCGTTGTAAATGATAATATTGTCATTTTCTTTGCCTATTCTTGTATAGCGGTCGCCAACAATCGCACCCCAAGTGCCGTCTTGAAGCTCTTCCCATCGAAAAGCCTGACCGCAGTCAAAGGTTTGCCTTAAATCAAACTCTTTAACACCGGAAATTATTAAATTGTTATCCTTTTCATCAACCGATTTGTATAGCATTTTTAACATCCATTCGTTATTTTTTGATTATATAACAATTCTATAACATTCCTATATCATACTCAATAAAAATAATCAAGTAGGAAAAATTTACTTTTTGTAAGGTTACATAATCCCTTGAATTATGTCGAATTATTAGTTTTTAGAGGTTAAAATAAGGGTTTTTCCGCACAATCCACATAGTTATCCACAATAATTATGTAAACTTGCGATTACAAAATGTATTATTTTAAAAAATCTTCTTGACTTTTTCTAAAAAATGTATATGCGCGCTACTTACTGTTAAAAATTAGATAAAGGAGTGATTTTGTGATCAGAGGAATAAACAAAAGAGTAATAGAAATTAACGATATCGGTAGTGAATATTTTGAAAAAGCGCTGCTGATAGTAAGAGATAACAAAGCAACAGTGCCTAATTTAGAACGCGAAGCCGATAGGGTAATGCAAACATATTTTCCGAAGGTCACACCAACAAAGCAAGTGGGTCTTTTGAGAAGAAGAGCAAACCTGAAAAGGAAATTGTTTTTCTTCGGTTGTGTAGCTTCTGCCGTCCTTACTGTTGGAATTATTGTTTTACTGATAATATAAAATAAACATCTGCCTTAAATCAAAGGCAGATGTTTATTTTTTTTAGTACACAGATTCGACATATTGTAAAACTTTTCGCAGGTATAATGTTTATGAGGGGTGACCGCGATGGTTATATATGTTGATGTGCTCATTTTTGTTAATTTCTTTATGGATTTTCTTATTTTGAAAACAACGTCACGTCTTAATTTTAACAGGCTCACTCTAAAAAGGCATATATTATCATCAACAGTTGCATCGTTGTTTTCTTTATACATATTTCTACCCGTTGTCGGTTTGTGGTTCGAAATGCTGATAAGGGTGATTTCTTCGGCAGTAACGGTCTTAACAGCATTCGGATTTAAAAATTTGAAACGCTTTTTAAGAGTCTTTTTTATATACTACGCTGTTTCTTTTATATTTGCAGGTGTTGTATTGGGTGTGCAGATGATAAAACCGTCTGATTCGGTGCTCGTAAGTAACGGTATAGTCTATTTTGATATATCTCCGATAGTTTTGATCACGATCTCTTTTGTAATCTATATTTTTATTTTTGTATTCAGAAAAGTCACTGCTAAAACTGCCGACCAAGCTGAGCGTTATACAGTGGAGTTAAAATTTTTTGATTCAAGTGTTTTGTGTGACGGAATAACCGATTCGGGTCATACATTGCGCGATGCATTCGGTGACAGTTTAGTCATAATAATTGATTGCAGTCTGGCAGAAAGGTTGTTCGGAACGCTGAATGCGGAGTGTGTTAAAACATTTGTGCCGCCCGAAGATGACCGATTTAAAAAACGGTTCAGAATGCTGCCGGTAAAGACCGTATCGGGTGAAAAAATGATGCCTGCGGTTAGAATAGACGAGGTTATAGTTAAAAATCAAAAGGGTAATATTGTTTTGAAGGAAGTTTATCCGATAGCTGTTTTATCGAGTGAGGTTTTAGGTGATGATTTTTCGGTTATTTTACCGGTAATATAAGATAGGTGATAGTTATGCAGAACTTTTTTGACGGTATTGTATCATTTTTTAAAAGAATTTTTATAAAGATTTTTGGAAGTAACAGCAGTTACTATATAAATGGCTCCGAAACATTGCCTGCACCGTTGGCGCCTGAAGAAGAGCAGGAGATAATGATGCTTCTCGGAACTGACTGTGATAACTATGCAAGAGAAAAGCTCATAGTTCATAATTTAAGGCTGGTTGTGTATATTGCGCGTAAATTTGATGCAGCCGGTGCAGGTATTGAGGACCTCATTTCGATAGGCACAATAGGTTTGATAAAAGCGGTCAATACATTTTGCCCGGAAAGAAACATAAAGCTTGCGACCTATGCATCACGGTGCATTGAAAATGAGATTCTGATGTATATGAGAAAGTCGAGCGTTCTGAAAACCGAGATTTCAATTGATGAACCTTTGAATGTTGATTGGGACGGAAATGAACTTTTGCTTTCCGACGTATTGGGCAGCGATGGAGATGAGGTGATGGGCCGCGTCGAATATGAAGATGAGAAAAGATTGCTAAACATTCAAATAAATAACCTTAATAAAAGAGAAAGAGAAATAATGAATATGCGTTTCGGTCTGTGCGGTGAAAAGGAACATACGCAAAAGCAGGTTGCCGATATAATGGGTATATCACAATCATATATCTCACGTCTTGAAAAACGCATTATAAAGCGATTAAAGGTTGAACTTGAAAAAGAATATTAAAAATAATAAAACCTCACTCTAAGAATGTTTTAGAGTGAGGTTTTATTATTAAAATGTCACAACATCTTCTTCGGGTTTTGAAGTCAACGAGTAATCGACAGCGTAAAGCACAGGGCCTACACCTCTATATGCTTTGTGTTTTTCAACCGCTATCTTGCAGGTGAGTATTACCCAGTCGCCGAGTTTTAAATTGCAATCATTCTGACATTCAACTATAAGTCCTGCATACTGAATGTCATCGGCACAGCAGGTCATTACGTGTCGGCCTATGATAAAGGATTTAGAACCCATCTTTTTATCAATTGCGACAATTCCTTTGAATTTTATTGTTTTGCCGTGGTACTTTTGGAGTTCTTCCATCATATCGCGATACCAGAGTGCATAATCCGAATCGTTAAGTTCGATATAGTCGGCATTAACATCGAAGGGCAGGGGGTCTTCAATTGTGTCCTGCTCGGTACTGCCGTCTAAGTACTCGTAAATAATAGCGTTATTCCTTGCAACACCGCGAACTATTTTGTGTAATGTCATTTTATCGGTACTGTCGGTAACACGGTTGAAGATGACCAGCTCGGCGGTTTTCAGCTTGTCATACACAAGGCTTCGCATATTGGTGTTGTATCCTTGGAAGGTGTTGCAGTCAGCAAACATCATTTCCTGATAAACGGTCCATTTATGCGGCATCGCGTTGTAAAGAACATCCATCGGCCACATTCCGTTGTATTCAATAATAACTCGGACCGATTTAGTTTCCTTAAACCATTTTTCAAGTGTTTCGGTAGTTAAATCTTCTTTGTTTTCAACAACCTTTATAAAGACGTTTTTGCCTGAAAATTTTGAGGGTTCATATTCCTCAATGCCTTCTTCGCAGAGTATTAAAAGTGTGCGTTCACCTGCGTTAAAGCGTTCGTCTTCCAATGTTTCTTGAATAAATTTGGTTTTACCTGACTCTAAAAAACCTGTAAACAAATATACGGGAACGTCCATTTCTTACCTCACTTAAATTTTAAATAACTCTGTCAAAGCCTGCTCATTGATCTTGGATCCTATAACGCAAAGTCTTCCTGTGATTTCGGCAGAACCAAAACGCACGTCGGGTTCACCGGGAATATAATCAAAGTGGATCCACTTGCCGTCGGTGCCGTCAACAATACCTTTGGCGCGAAGAATAATACCGTATTTATCTTCGTGTTTTAATTGGGATAAAATTTCAGTTATTTCATCTGCTGAATATTTTCTTGTTGTTTCACGACCGATATTGGAAAAGACCTCATCTGCGTGATGGTGATGATGACCGTGGTCATGGTCATGGTCGTGACAACCACAGGTGCAATCTTCACCGTGTTCGTGGTGGTGATGCTTATGATGGTGGTCGTGACAACCACAGTCTTCATTATGATGGTGGTCGTGATGCTCGTCGTGATGACACTCACCGTGATGATGGTGTTCGTGCTCGTGGCAGCCACAGTCACACTTATCGTCATGATGATGGTGGTGCTCATGGCAGCCACAGTCGCAATCATCATCGTGCTCATGGTGATGATGATGTTCGTGCTTCAATTTTTCAAGCTCAGCTTCCAAAGTGTTCTTCTTTTCCATAGCCGCCAAAATAGCACTTCCGTCGATTTCGCTCCAAGGAGTAGTAACAATGGTTGCACTCTCGTTGTGCGCCTTTAAAAGCTCAACACAAGCTTTGAGCTTGTCCTCTGAAATGTTTTCGGTGTGGCTTAAAATAATAGAACTTGCGTGTTCAACCTGGTCATTAAAGAACTCACCAAAATTTTTCATATACATTTTGCACTTATTAGCATCGACAACGGTTGTAAATCCATTGAGCTGTATTTTATCCGAGCCGATGCCTTGAACTGCACGAATGACGTCACTCAATTTGCCGACACCTGAGGGTTCGATAAGAATACGGTCAGGGGAGTATTGCTCAATTACCTGTTGCAATGCAGTGCTGAAATCACCAACGAGACTGCAACAAATGCAACCTGAGTTCATTTCGGTTATCTCGACACCTGCATCCTTCAAAAAAGAACCGTCAATACCAATTTCGCCGAATTCATTTTCAATTAGAACGATTTTTTCACCGTTGTAGGCTTCGTTTAAGAGTTTTTTGATTAGAGTTGTTTTTCCTGCACCTAAAAAGCCGGAAAAGATATCAATTTTTGTCATTATAATTACCTCTTTTGCAAAATTACACTATATTATAACACTCATAAATCCGATATTCAAGTCAACAAACGAAAATTAAGTGATGTAATAACTATAAGTTCTATTTTTGGTTCTGTTTGTGTAACACTCAAAAACACGATTAAATAAGGAAATTTTTTAAAAAATATATTTCTTAACTGTACTGAATTCTGTATTGCATTCTTGTTAAGAGTATGGTATTATATCATGGTATTTTAAATGGAGGGAAAAATATGGATAAAATTTTAGCATTTGTTTTATATTTTGTAGCTATGCTTGCGATCGGTATTTATTTCTTCGTCAAGTCGAAGGATGCCGATGAAAAAGACTATTTTTTAGGCGGAAGATCAATGGGTCCTTGGGTTACCGCAATGAGTGCTCAGGCATCTGATATGAGTGGTTGGCTTTTGATGGGCTTCCCGGGAAGCGTTTTGGCTTTCGGTATGGGCAAAGCATGGATCGGCATCGGTCTTGCACTCGGCACTATAGCTAATTGGCTTATAGTTGCCAAAAGATTACGCCGTTTTTCTAAGGCTGCTGATGATTCCATCACTCTGCCTCAATACTTAACTAACCGTTTTGCTACTGCAAATCCCGCTTTGAAGGTTATTTGTGCAATAATTTTCCTTGTGGCATTTACAGTTTATGTTGCATCAGCTTTTAATGCAGGTACTGCTGTTTTCTGCACTGTTATTCCTTGGTTTAACAATCACAAGGAATTGGCAATGATTGTTTTTGCTGCAATTATTCTTGTTTATACCTTTATGGGCGGATACAAAGCTGTTTGTTGGACCGACTTCTTCCAGGGTCTTCTTATGTTGGTTGCTTTGTTGGCTGTTCCGATTATCATGTATTCTTTCGGCGACTTTGATGCCTCCTATAACGGCGTATTTGCCGAAGGCATTACTGCTTTTAATGCTAATCCTTTCACCGCTGATTGGAGAGACATCGTTTCCGGTCTGGGTTGGGGCTTGGGTTACTTCGGTATGCCTCATATTATCGTTAGATTTATGTCTATCAAAAAGTCTTCGATGGTTAAAAAATCTTCAACCGTTGCTATTACTTGGTTGATTATCACTCTTACTGCCGCTATCGTTATTGCGTTTGCTGCCCGTACCTTTATTTTCACTAATGGAAGTTCTTTGGCAGCAACACTTATTCCTGAAGGCAATCAGCAACACGTATTTATCAATGTTGTTAATGATATGTTCCCGGGCTTCTTTGCCGGTATCATTCTTTCAGCTATTATTGCAGCATCAATGTCGACAGCTGATTCACAGTTACTGGTTGCTTCCTCGTCTTTCACAAGCGATATTTACAAACCGTTGATCCGTAAGGGCAAGGCAAGCGATAAGGAAGTTCTTTGGGTTGGACGCTTGGTTGTGTTGATTGTCACCGTTGTCGGCCTTGTTATTGCTTTGAGCGGTCTTGGTAATTCTGGCTCTTGGGCATCTAACATTATGAATATGGTTGAGAATGCTTGGGGTCTGTTCGGCGCAGCGTTCGGTCCTGTTGTTATCTTGTCGCTTTTCTGGAAGCGTCTTAATTATGAAGGTGCCGTTGCCGGCATCTTAGGCGGTGCGATAGCAGATATTGCTTGGTTGGTTCTCTTTACCGACACGGTTATTGATGCGATCGTTGCACCTACCGGAGTTTACGAAATCGTTCCCGGATTTATAATCGGTACTGTTGTAACCGTTGTTGTGACGTTGGTTACCAAGGCTCCTTCCGAAAAGGTTTTGGCTATTTATGATGCCGCAACTGATAAGAATATTGACGATTGATTTGAATTTTGCCTCGCGTGTTAACGCGAGGCTTTTTCGTTTTATAAACTTATCTTTTTCAAGTATAAAAAATCATTGCTATTTTAGGAAGAATGTAGTACAATTAGTTGGTAAAATATTATAGGGAGTGTTTTTTATGACATCTTATATCAACTATACTTATCCGCAACTTAAAAAGTTCTGTGAGGATTGCTTTAAAAAATTTGGCTTTACCGAATCAGAAGCAGAAATAATTACTGATGTTTTACTTCTTTCTGACCTTTACGGCATTGAATCTCACGGTATGCAGAGACTTGCCCGTTATCATAAGGGTATCGAAAAAGGCTTGATTAAAGTCGAAGCTAAGCCTGAGGTTGTTTTTGAAACTCCTGTTTCTGCTGTTATTGAAGGTAATGACGGTATGGGTCAGTTGATTTCTCATAAGGCTATGAATCTTTGTATCGAGAAGGCTAAGAAGACCGGTATGGCTGTTGTTACCGTACGTAACTCTAACCATTTTGGTATCGCTGGCTATTATGCAAAGATGGCTTGCGATGCAGGTCTTTTAGGTATGGCTTTCACCAACAGTGAGGCCATAATGGTTCCTACTTTCGGTCGACTTGCAATGCTCGGTAGTAATCCTATCGCAGTTGCTATGCCTGCCGAACCTTATAATTTCTTCTTTGACGCTTCCACCACTGTTGTAACTCGTGGTAAGCTCGAAATTTATAATAAACTCGGCAAACCGTTGCCTGAGGGTTGGGCTCTTAATGCACAGGGTAAGGGAAGTACCGATGCTAAGGATGTTTTAGCTAATATCGTTGCAAAGAACGGCGGTGGCATTATGCCTCTTGGCGGCGAAACCGAACAATCCGGTTCTCATAAGGGTTACGGATATGGTATGCTTTGTGAGATTTTCTCTTCTATTCTTTCTATGGGTCTTACTTCTAACCACACCCACATCGGCGGCAAAGGTGGTACCTGCCATGGTTTTGTTGCTATTGATCCCGCTATTTTTGGCGATGCAAACGCAATAAAAGAGCATTTTTCAACCTTCCTTCGTGAACTTCGCGAGAGTCCCAAGTCCGAAGGTCAGGAAAGAATCTACACTCACGGTGAAAAAGAAATGTTTGCTGTTAAGGATCGTATGGAAAATGGCATTAATGTCAATATCAACACCGTTGCAGAAATGTTTGAAATGTGCAAATACGTAGGTCTTAATCCTGTTGATTATCTTGGCGATATTAACTTTGATGAAGTAAACGCAACATCTTCATATAAATAAGTTTTAAAATTTAAAGGCAGGTATTTTTACCTGCCTTTTTAAAAAGGTGAAAAAATGATAAGAAAAAACAATCGTAATACCAAAGGTCGCATTGTTGCAGCAGCTTGGAAATTGTTTTATGACAGTGGCTATGATGCTACAACCGTTGAAGATATTGTTTGGGAATCAGGCACATCTAAGGGTTCGTTTTATCATTATTTTGAGAGTAAAGATGCATTGCTCAGTTCTTTGTCATATCTTTTTGATAATAAGTATATGGAACTCGAAGAACGGCTCGACAGTAATGCGACCGTAATCAGTTCATTGTTATTTTTGAATGAAGAGTTGTTTGGTATGATAGAGGACAGTATTGATATAGGATTGTTGTCGCGGCTGTTTTCTACCCAGTTAACTATAAAAAGTGAACAGTCATTGCTCGACCGTGACAGATTTTACTACAAACTTATAAAGAAATTAGTTTTAAACGGTCAGGAAAAAGGTGAGATAACTACCGATATGACCGCAAAGGAAATAGTAAAATACTATGCGATTTGCGAACGTGCCTTGATGTACGATTGGTGTCTTTGCAAAGGTGATTATTCCTTAAAAGAGTATGGCAGAAGAACGATGCCTATGTTTTTGGAAAAATTGAAGAAATAAATATCGGTTTTCAGTCGGAAGAACATTGTTGCGACTGTAATTTGTCTTGATTTTTGACATGGTTTACTATATTATATTTATATAAACTTTAAAAGTAGGTGCTTTTTATGTATCATCTCGCGATCGACATCGGTGCTTCCAGTGGACGCCATATTTTAGGCTGGTTGGAAGACGGAAAAATTAAGGATATGGAAATCTACCGTTTTAAGAACGGTTTGACTATGAAGGATGGCCATCTTTGTTGGGATACTGACCGTCTGTTTGAAGAGATTTTAGCAGGTATCAAGAAATGTAAAGAGATTGGTAAAATACCCAGTACTATGTCTATTGATACTTGGGGCGTGGACTTTGTACTTATTGATAAGGAAGGCAACAAAGTAGGGGATTCGGTAGGCTACCGTGACAGCAGAACCGAAGGATATGTTGAAAAGGTTTTCAATACTGTTTCAAAACGAGAACTTTATGATATAACCGGTATTAAAAGCGGTATGATAAACACTATTTTCCAGCTTGCTGCTTTAAAGGACTATGCACCTGAGCAGTTGGAAAAGGCTACCGACTTTTTGATGATTCCTGATTATTTTGTTTATCTGTTAACTGGAAATAAGTTCAACGAGTATACTAATGCATCTACTACTGAATTGGTCGATGTAAAAACTAATAACTGGTCTTATGAATTGCTCGATAAACTGGGCATAAAGAAGAGTTTATTCAGAGATGTTTCAATGCCTGGTACTAAATGCGGTTGCTTTAAGGATGAAATCGTTGACGAGGTTGGCTTTAATCTCGAAGTTATCCTTGGTCCGTCCCACGACACTGCAGCTGCTGTTATGGCAGTCCCTTCAAATGAAGAGAATGTTATGTATATTAGCTCAGGCACATGGTCTTTGATGGGTATTGAGTCTATGGTTCCGCAGTTGTCGGACGCTTGTATGGATCAGCTTTTCACCAATGAGGGCGGATACGACCACAGATACAGAGTGCTTAAAAACATTATGGGTATGTGGATGATCCAAAATGCAAGACACGAAATGGATGATAAATATTCCTTTGATGAGCTTTGCAACATGGCAGAGGAAGAAAAGGATTTCACATCTATTGTTGATGCATTGGATGACCGCTTCTTAGCTCCTAAAAATATGATTGACGAAATTAAAGCATACTGTGCCGAAACTAATCAGGCGGTTCCTGAAACACCCGGTCAGATTGCCGTTGTTATTTATAACAGTTTGGCAAAATGCTATGCCGAATGTGCTGATCAGATCGAGGCGTTTACAGGTAAAAAGTACAGTGCTATCAATATTATCGGTGGCGGCAGTAAGGATTCGTACCTTAATGCACTTACTGCTAAACTTTCTGGCAGAACCGTGTTGGCAGGTCCTTCGGAAGCAACAGCTATCGGAAATCTTTTGAATCAGATGATGGCAGTCGGCAAGTTTAAATCTTTAAAAGACGCAAGAAATGCAGTAATGGTTTCTTATGCCGTAAAAGAATATAAATGATATAAAAAAAGCCTGCGGAATACACCGCAGGCTTTTTATTATTTATTATTCGTTGAGCATTTTTAAAATCAAAGTCTTAACTTCGGAATCTGCATCTCTGAATTTCAAAATCAAGTCATATTCCGTTTGATCGATTTTAAGTAAATCCTCTTGCGCGAGCTGTTGGTCGGCGTTGTTAAGGTAGGGGTTAGTTGAAGCGAAAATGAACTTTTCAGGAGTAGTGATTTGGTATTTATTTTCGTTCCCGAGAAGATAGTCAACCGTAACATCTAAAACCTTAGCTATTGCAATAAGTTTATCGACAGGAGGGATGATAGTTGTTTCGTATTTTGCGAAACAGTCACGAGTTACGCCAATTAAGTCAGCAATTGTTTGCTGTTTGAAGTGTAAAGCCTTCCTTAATTCAACGATTCTTGTTCCAACTTCGGTTCGTACAGTATTCTTGGCCAAAATATTGCACCCTTTCTGAAATTTTACTTGACTAAAATAGCCGTTATTGATATAATTTACAAAGTCGCTGGAGTGGCTCAGTTGGTAGAGCAGCTGATTCGTAATCAGCAGGTCGTGGGTTCGAGTCCCATCTTCAGCTCCATATTTAGCCGTGATTATTCACGGCTTTTTTTATTACAGTTTCATGCCCGTAAGGGAAGAGGTTATGTTTAACAACGTTTCCGATGGGTTTTGTAAGAAACGCTCTTTAACATTCAAAGCTGTTTCTTCATCGGGTACTAAAAGCTTGACCGAAGCAACTTCAAAATCACGTTCCATAATCGTGCAAGTGACGTAAAATCCAAAGGTGCTCTTTTCTATTACGACACGGTTTTGATGCTCGTTTATCATTCGTGATACAATTCTGTTCGCAAGAGTTAAAGCATTATCCTTAACGCTTTGCGGCAGACTTTTTGACAATGTTTCGGCAACATTGCGCCCTTCGTCATTTATAGTGTAGAAAGCTTTGTTATTCTCGTTCAAAGATACACTGATGTGGTGGCTTTCAACAAGCTCGGTTATGGCAAATGAAACCTCAAAGAAGTTTGCTATACCTTCGAAATGCAACTGTTCTTTAACAACATCGAGAGGTACAGGTGATGCAATATTATTAAGTATATAGCAAATAAGGACTCGAATTTCGGTTCTGCTATGTAAACCACCCGGATTGACACCGGCATTTATTGCATCATACTGCATAAAACCACCACCTTTATGTTGTTTCTTTTCCACCTTTATTGTAACTGTTTTTCCTCTGATTGTCAACCGATTTGAACATTTATAAAATTACAGTTGAAAAGAAATTTTAATTATTATATAATTTTTATGTTAATATTGTTTGGACGGTGTTTTTATGCATAAAAAAAGTCTTGTTTCAGAAATTGATAACCTTGTAAAA
>JAZRMK010000006.1:0-46208 GCA_045647525.1 Acutalibacteraceae bacterium | reverse complement strand
ATTTATTTGCCGAGGACAAGTTGAAGAAATGTTCCCCGAACGCGCAGAATCGGATGAGCAAACAGATTAAAATTAAAGTTTTACGTTTAAATTTTCGGGCATAACAATTCCAAGGTGGGTGAGAACTTGAAGGTATTGATTATATTTACCGGCGGAACTATCGGCAGTATGGCAAACGACGGTTTTATTGCGCCTAATGAGCAGAGTCGGTACTGTCTTTTGGAGAATTACTATTCAAAACACGGAATAGGTGTTGAGTTTGAAACGCTGACACCCTACTGGTCGCTCAGCGAAACGCTTAATGCCGAGAAACTGAATATTCTGACGTCAACTGTCGCTCAGCATGTCGGCGGTTACGATGGGATAATCGTAACACACGGAACCGATACTTTGCAATATGCGGCTGCGGCTTTGAGCCTGACTGTTGAATGCCATATTCCCGTTGTTGTCGTAAGCAGTAATTATCCGTTGGACGATCTCAAAGCCAACGGTAATGATAATTTCTATGCGGCGGTGGAGTTTATAAAAAGCGGCACCAAGGGTGTGTTTGTTGCATACCGAAACGGCGACGGAAAGCAACTTTTCCACCGTGCTGACCGCGTTTTACGTCACGCGGAGATGTCCCACGAGGTGCAGAGTGCGGGTTCGCCTTTTGCCTTATTAAAAGACGGCAAGATCGAAGTCCTTGACCAAAGTGAACCTCAAAAACCGAAGTTTTGCGGAGTGAAATTAAAGAGTGATGTGTGCGTTTTGAATATCGCGGCACACCCCAACGACCGCTTCAATTATTCGCTTGACGAGGTGGGAGCAGTATTGTTTCAACCGTATCACTCGGGCACTTTGGATACCGAAAACCCAGAGATTAGAAGATTTTGCTTTGATGCGGCATCGCGTAAGATACCGGTTTTTGCTTGTGACATTATGTCAGGAGACCAATATGAAACATCGCGCGAATTTGCCGAGTTGGGCATAGTGCCACTCATCAATGAACCCTCACCGTTTTCGTATATGAAACTGTGGTATTCCCTGTCGAAATAGTGGTGAGATTCTTGCGCTCATGCTCAGAATGACAAAAAACAAAATCCAAAACAAAAAACAGCACCTATGGTAACCCATAGGTGCTGTTTAGTATGTAATTATTTATTGTTGTACTTGTCAACAACGTTTTTAATGCGGTCAATAGGATCAAGCAACGAACTGATGGAGTTGTCGCAGTTGATAGTGTCAATAAGATAAGCAACATATTTCGACATATCAACTCTCTGGTACCATTCGCGCTTCATAAGTTCTTCATTGCCGTAAACCAAGTTGGTAGTGAAGATCTTATCGATAAGTCCTCTCTTATAGTAGTCATCGAACTTATCATAACCGTCAACAAAAAGACCGAAGGTTGTGAAAGCAAATACGCGGTTGCAACCCTTTGCCTTCAATTTCTCGGCAATATCAAGCAATGAATCACCCGAAGAGATCATATCGTCAACAATGATAAGGTCCTTACCGGTAACGTCTTTGCCCAAGAACTCGTGTGCTTCGATGGGGTTGCGGCCGTTAACAACGATGGAGTAATTTCTGCGCTTGTAGAACATACCGAGGTCTATTCCCAAAACGGAGGAGTAGTACATACAACGTGACATAGCGCCTTCGTCGGGAGAGACAATCATAAGATGGTCGCGGTCTATTTTAATATCGGGAATGGTTCTGAGCAAAGATTTGATCATCTGATATGTAGGCTGAACATTGTCAAAACCGCCGAGAGGAATTGCGTTACAGATTCTGGGGTCGTGAGCATCAAAGGTGATGATGTTTTTAACACCCAAAGCATTAAGCTCCTGCAATGCCATAGCGCAGTCCAAAGACTCACGAGCACTTCTGCGGTGCTGTCTGCCCTCGTAAAGCATAGGCATAATAACGTTGATTCTTCTTGCTTTACCGCCCAAAGCAGCGATAACACGCTTTAAATCTTGATAGTGGTCGTCCGGACTCATAGGAACGGTTTGTCCGTACATTTTATAGGTTACACCGTAGTTGAAGCAGTCACAAATAATGAATGCGTCAAGTCCGCGTGCGGTGTGCTCAACAAGACCCTTTGCCTCACCTGTGCCGAAACGGGGACACTGGGGGTGGATAACATAGGTATGCTCGTCCGGCAGACCTCTCCACTGTTGGAGATAGTAGTCGACCTTAGATGCGAACTCCTCGCATCCGCGCATTGCGATAATAGCCATATCGCCGTAAGGAAGATGTTTAAAAGTTGCTGTCGTCATTTTTCGTCCTCCAAAAAACTAAATACTTTTATACCGTACTATATAATACCACAAACAACCGGTTTAGAAAAGAGAAATTTTAAACTTTTTGATGTTTTTTGCAAAAAAATATTTAAACTTGAATTTCCCCGTCGACGATAATGTGATAATCGCCCGAACGAAGTGTCGATGCAAGCTCTTTTGTGTCGGTGATTCGTTTTTCGACGGCTATTCCTGATTTGGCAAAATAAGGAACGGTCGCTTTATGAACATCACCACCGCTTGTGTATTTAAGCCCGTGTTTATCGGCAAATTCTCGCGCCAGTTCATTGCGGTTTTCGGCACCGCTGCCGTTATACACCTCAATACCGTCCAAAAGTGCAGGGTCGGGCACGGCATCAGGCTCGCGGATATATGGTCTCACCCTGAACGGATGTGCGTGGGAAAGAAAACCGCCGTGATTGCGTACAAATGCCGATATCTGCTCCAAGGAGTAGCGCTTGAAATCCGTTTCTGCCTTAAACTCCTCGGGAGTTATTCCGTAAATCAGCACCTCTTTGCCCGGAGTGTAGACATGCTCAACTGCGAAGATGACGTCGATATCGAGTTTGTCTCCCAAAGCCTTGCCTTCGAGCCAATCTGCTTCGTATGCTCCTACAAATTCCTCCCAAGGCAGTGACTGGTCGATTCGGGTGCCGCCGTTATAAAAGTGGTTGGTCACAGCGATTCCCTGATAACCGTGTTTTTTGGTGGCCTCTATCATCTCGCCTATTGTAGATATACCGCACGCACTGCACGCTTTTGTATGCAGATGAAGTTCGTATTTAAACATATAAGCCTCCGACAGTGTAAAATAAAGAGTACCTACATATTCTTTATGGTATCACAAAGGTTCAGCCGATTCAACGATTATGCAATACTTTTTTAAGTTTTTTATTGCGTAATTGACGATAGTTTGGTATAATCAAATTAAATATAGAGTTTTTATTAAATTGGCGTTTTATGTAATTTAATTAAGAAAAGTTGGAGGAAATATGAAAGTTACATTATTGGCTCACACTCCCAACCCCGAACTCACCGTGGCGTCGGCTGCAAGACTTTGCTATTCGGCTGCCACTATTGATGAATTGCAGGAAAAATTAACACCCGAAAAAACGTCGGCATTTGTCGATATGTTGTCGGAAATCGGCCATGAAAGCCCCATTGAGCACGCCTCGTTTACCTTTGGTATCGAGGGTGTGTCACGTGCTTTGCTGGCACAGATTACAAGGCACAGAATCGCGTCCTATTCAGTACAGAGCCAGCGTTATGTTGCCGAAGCTCAGTTTGAGTATGTAACTCCGCCCGAAATCGAAAATAATGAAGAGGCGAAAAAGCTTTTCATTGAGGCTATGGAAAAGGACCAGGAGTACTACGACAGGTTGACCGAGATTTTGAAAGAAAAACACCTTGATGAAATGCTCAAAAGCGGAATGGATGAAAAGGCGGCTTTACGCGCGGCCGAAAAAAAAGCAATCGAGGACGCTCGTTTCGTACTGCCTAATGCTTGCGACACCAAGATGATAGTAACAATGAACGCAAGAAGCCTGCACAACTTTTTCCGCCACCGTTGTTGCAACCGCGCACAGTGGGAAATCAGAGAGTTGGCGGAAAAGATGCTGTTTTTGTGTCGTGAAGTGTCGCCCAACCTCTTTAAAAATGCAGGACCTTCCTGTCTTAACGGTCCCTGCCCCGAGGGAAAGATGACCTGCGGAAAGATAGTTGAAATGCGTGAGCATTACAAGGTAAAATAACGAGAAAAGGAACTTACAATGGGAAAACTTATTGTTATTGAGGGTCTTGACGGATGCGGCAAGACTACGCAGATCAACCGTCTGCCCGATGTTTTAAAAGAAAAAGGTCTTGACTCCAAAATAATCTCATTCCCCGATTACGAGGACCCGTCGAGCACTCTTGTCAGAATGTATCTTGGCGGTGAGTTTGGTGATAAACCTGACTCGGTCAATGCCTATGCGGCTTCGCTTTTTTATGCTGTTGACCGATATGCAAGCTACAAGCGTCATTGGGGTGAATATTACCAAAACGGTGGCGTTGTTATAAGTGGCCGTTATGTCGAATCGAATGCCTATCATCAGATGGCAAAACTGCCCGAGGAAAGTTGGGAAACCTATCTTACATGGCTTTACGAGACCGAATATCAAAAGACGGCTATTCCTAAACCCGACCTGGTAATCTTTTTGGATATGCCGGTTGAGGTTTCTACCGCTATGATGACTTCGCGTTACAGCGGTGACGAGGCTAAAAAGGATATTCACGAAAAGGACAAGCAATATCTTGCCAACTGCCGCAAGGCTGCAAAATTTGCTGCTGAAAAGTGCGGTTGGACGGTTATCGGTTGCGCTGAAAACGGAAAACCCCGTAGTATAGAGGCCATTTCCGAGGATATTGCCCGTTGTGTTTTAGACGCGGTTAAGTAATGGGAGAAATATATGTATTACGTTTTATTGGCTCAGGGTTTTGAGGAGATCGAGGCTCTGGCACCTCTTGATATTATGCGACGTGCCGACATTGAAGTGTATACCGTAGGCATCGGCGCAAAGGTTATAACGGGTTCACACAACATTCCCGTTGTTGCCGATGTTATCGACTGTGAAGTGGCACCCAGTGATGATTGTGAAGGAATTATTCTGCCCGGCGGAATGCCCGGCACTCTCAATCTTGAAAAGGCTGCTACCGTGCAAAAGTTTATAGATTACTGTGTTGAAAACGGCAAGTTGATTGCTGCCATCTGTGCGGCACCATCAATTTTGGGACACAAAGGCTTGCTGAATGGCAAAAACGCAGTCTGTTTTCCTGGATTCGAGGAGCAGTTGGTTGGCGCAAATGTGCTCGACTGCGGTGTTGTGACCGACGGCAACATCATAACCGGTTGTGCGGCAGGTGTTGCACTTGACTTTGGATTTGAACTTGTAAAATATATTTGCGGCAAGGATACTGCCGACCATTATAGAGGCACTCTTTTATGCGACCGACAGATATAAGGCAATATAAGACGGAATTAAGAAACTTCATAAAGGAAGAACGTCGCAACTTGAAAGCAGAGGAAAAGGCTTTGTTAGACAGTGGCGTGTGCCGCAACGTTTCCCGTCTTTATCAATATAAATCAGCCAAAACCATTTTGGTCTATGTTTCAACCGATATAGAGGTTGATACGAAAAAGATAATAGAAAATGCATTGAATGACGGCAAACTTGTTGCAGTGCCCAGGTGCATACCTGAAACAAGACTTATGGAGTTTCATTATATAAACTCACTTGACGAGTTGAAACCCGGCACGTTTGGAGTGTTGGAGCCTGACGAGTCAGCGCCGACGGTTGACAGTTTTGAGGGTTGCCTTATGCTTTTGCCTGCACTGTCGATAGACTATTTAGGGTTCAGGCTCGGCTACGGAAAAGGATATTACGACCGTTATATGTCGAGATATACAGGTGCTTGCGCAGGTGTTTGTTATTCTATGAATGTGCGTCGACATATGTATCACGGCCGTTTTGACAGGCCTGTCGATGTCATCGTTACTGAAAAATGGATCAAAGATGTAAGCGCCAGACGCAACATTGAGCGAAAAAAGTTTTTTAAACAAAGATAAATTTAGAACGTCATGAAAGGGCGGTTTAAATGAACGATTTTAAAAAAGATAACAACGACAATTTGGAGTTTGAGTTTTATGATTCGTTTTCTTCTAAATCAAATGACCGAACCGAAGAATTATTAAAGCCGCAATCCGATGCGGAACTTCTTGTCACCGAATTGATGGCAGAACTTGACGCGGCCGATAATACATCATCGCCTATTCCTATTGAGGAGGACCAGGCGACTCTTGATGACACAAAGCTTACCGATGATTTCGTTTTGGGCAAGGATTTCTTTATTGATACTTATGAAACCGAAAAGATAATCAGAGAAGAAGTCGCGGTGGAGGAGCCTCAAAAAAAGGCCAAAAAGAAACCTAAAAAGAAATCCGACCGCCGTAAGAGCTGCCTTGTTGCAGTTGTCTGGACAATGGCAATATTTGTTATTTCTATTGTTGCAGCAATTTTCGTTGTGCGCTTCGGAATGGATTATCTCGGAATATATGCAGGCAACGATGCCGCAGATGAGATACAGGTATATATCAAGGAGGGCGCTTCGGCAAAGGAAGTTGCCGAAATTTTGCACGAAAACGGAATAATCGACAGTGTCGGCTTTTTTAGGTTTTACGCCAAGTCGGGCGGCTATGATGACCGATTCAACGGTGGACTTTTTACCTTTACAAAGCAGGACACTTACAGCACAATTGTTGACAAACTGTGCGACGAAGGTGCTGACGTGAACGAGGTCACCATTGTTATCCCGGAAGGCTGGACTGTTGACCAGATAGCCGTGCGTCTGGAAGAAAACGGTGTGTGTACTGCAAGTCAGTTCAAGCAAGCCGTCAATGAAGCTACTGCCGATAAGTATAACTATAAGTTTATGACGGGTGTAAAGTCGCAAACTGACGGCGTGCACTATGTGCTTGAAGGCTATCTCTTCCCTGACACATACCGTATGTTTGCTACGGGTGACAAGTCGGGTGCGGAGCAGGCGGTCAAGAAGATGCTTTCGAATATGAACAACAAATTGACCGACGAAATGTATAAACGTGCCGAGGAGTTGGGCTATTCAATGCACGATATTCTCACCTTGGCATCGGTTGTTGAAATGGAGGCAAGTGTCGCCAGCGAGTCTGATGCAAGAAAGGTTGCGGCAGTATTCTGGAACCGACTTAATGATTGGCAAGTCCCTAAGTTGCAGTCCGACCCCACCAGATTTTATAAATACAACACTAAGCTATATGACACTTATGAAATAGTCGGTCTTGCACCCGGTGCGTATTGCTCGCCAAGTTTAAGGTCGATTGAAGCGGTTCTTTGGCCTGATGAAAACTGTAATTCATTGTACTTTGTTACCGATAAGAATATGAAGTTCTACTTCAACAGGTCGCTTAGCGAACATAATAATACAATTGCCAAACTCAAAAGAAACGGACTGTGGGCAGAATGATAGAATTAGAAACAAAAAGAAAGGAAGTTTTATGCCCTGCGGGTGACCTCGTAAGACTTAAAGCTGCTGTTGACTTTGGTGCAGATGCGGTTTATCTTGCGGGTGAAGAATTTGGCATGAGAACAGCGGCAACAAATTTTGGCGAGGCAGATATGAAAAAGGGTGTCGAGTACGCTCATAATAACGGAGTTAAGGTGTTTGTAACCTGCAACACCTTGCCTCACAACGATGAGATTTCTCGATTGCCTGCATTTTTAGAAAGCCTTGCAGAAGTTGGTGTTGACGGTATAATTGCTTCTGATATCGGAACCATCGGTATGGTAAAAAAATACTGTCCTAGGCAGGAACTTCACGTTTCGGTACAGTCGGGCATTGTCAATTATGAAACTGCACGTGCGTTTTACAACATGGGCGCGAAACGTATTGTGGTGGCGCGTGAATTGAGCCTTCCGGAGATTGCGGAGATAAGAGCAAAAACCCCGAAAGAGTTGGATATAGAGGCGTTCACCCACGGTGCTATGTGTGTGTCGTTTTCTGCCAGATGCCTGCTTTCGTCGTATATGACGGGCAGAGATGCCAACCGCGGTGACTGTGCGCAGTCTTGCCGTTGGAGTTACTCTTTGATGGAAAAGACCAGAGAGGGCAGATATTACGACATAACCGAGACCGATAAGGGAACGTATATCCTTAATGCAGACGATCTGTGTATGGCAGAGCATATTGCCGATATGGTTAATGCAGGTGTTCACAGTTTCAAAATTGAAGGAAGAGCAAAATCGCATTACTACACTGCGGTTACTGCGAATGCCTACCGCGGTGCGATGGACGCGTTTTTAAAGGATCCTAATTCTCCTGCACCCCGATGGGTGATGGAGGAACTCAATAAAATAAGCCACCGTCCCTATTCAACGGGCTTTTATTACGGACGGCCTGATAACTCGCAAACCTATCTCAATGCAGGCTATATGCGTGATTACTCGGTTGCGGGAATCGTCACGGGATATGAGGACGGCTGTGTGATGCTGGAACTTAAAAACAAGTTCTTAAAGGGGCAGGAACTCGATTGCCTTGAACCCCGTTCAATGCCGTTTACTTTGACGGCAGATGAGATGTTTGACGGTGATGGAAACGCCATCGACTCGGCGCCTCATCCGATGATGACGGTAAAAATACCTTTTGAAAGACCAATAAAAGTTGGCTCTTTGCTTCGAATGAAGGCAGAATAATGATTAAATCACCCTGTTTTAAGGAACACTTAAATAGGGTGATTTTTTATGTGTAAATTTTCAAAAAGAGCGCTAAGTTGTTTTATTGTCCTTTGCCTTTTGTTTGTTGTGTGTGGAGCTAGGGTGTTTGTAGTGGCAACTGATGAAGAACTGCTTGAAGCTGCCAACAATCAATCGACCAAGCTAAAACAAATTTGCAGCATAAGGGGAACAATATACGATAAAGATGGAAATCCTTTGACCGAAGCCTTATCAAGTACGGTTTCGGTGATCTTGCCGACCGAAGAGGGCGTAATAGCAGTTGCCCAGATGCTTGAAGGTGACCAAAGGGAGCAGGCTTTAAAAACTTTGAGTAGCGGAACACCCGTTGTAGTAAGAGCAAATTATTATGGCTTTTGTGACAGTGTGTTGTCTGTCAAGGCTCCTAAAAGGTATAGCAGTATTTTAACACATATAATAGGTTATTGCGATGCATCAGGTCACGGAGTATCGGGGCTTGAACATTATTTTGACGACATTCTTTATAGCCAAAACGGTATTGGTATTTCCTACACTACCGATTCCAACGGAAGAATGATAGAGGGCATGGAGTATGAGGTGGTGGAGGACACGCCAAAAGGCTCGGTGACATTGACCATTGACAGCGAATTACAAAAAATCGCACAGTATGCTTTGGGCGAAACGCAGTCCGGAACAGTGGTTGTTATGGACGCAGAAACGTCTGAAATAAGGGCAATAGCCAGCAGTCCGACCTTTGACACAGAAGATATTTCTGCATCATTAAATGCTGCTGACTCTCCTTTCTTAAACCGAGCATTTTGCACCTATAATGTCGGTTCGGTTTTTAAACCAGTAATTGCTGCTGCGGCAATAGAAGGAGGTTTGGGCGATTATAAATATACCTGCAATGGTAGTATCACGGTGAACGGAACAACGTTCAGGTGTAATAAATCATCGGGACATGGCGAAGTGGATATGGAAACAGCCGTTGCTTATTCCTGCAACACATATTTTTATACGTTGGCATTAAAACTCGGTGCTGAAAAACTATTAAAAACAGTTGGCGGTCTGCGATTTCAGACTGGACTCGACCTGGGTGGCGGCCTTTACACAAACAAGGGAGTTCTGCCAACGAATGAGTCCTTGTCTTCGCTGAATACCGCATTGTGCAATTTTAGTATTGGACAGGGTGATCTTATGGTGACACCCGTTAATCTGAGTCTTTTATATGCTGCAATTTTAAACGGCGGAGAGTATAGAATGCCAAAAATAGTAAAGTCAGTTGAGGTTAATGGGGTAACGACCGAAACAGCACAGTTACCTGCCACCAGGGCGTTTAAAAGTGCTACGGCAGACACGTTGAAGTCATATCTATATACGGCGCTTAAAAGCGGAACGGGAAGCAGTGCTTATATAGAAGGAGTGAATGCAGGTGGTAAGACAGGAACGGCTCAAACAGGCTGGAAACACGGTGACCGTAATATTTTAAACGGTTGGTTTTGCGGTTTTTTCGAAGGTAACAGAACCTATGTGATAACGGTTTTACGTGAAGATGTGCAGTCAGGCTCGTCCGATTGCGCGCCGATTTTCAAAAGTATAATTTCCCAAATGCAAAATTTGAATTTTTAGTGTTGTCAGATGTGCTTGCTGTGTTGACAAAGCAGGGCGTTTTGGATATAATATTAAATTGGATTATGATGAAGTTTTTATGGGTAAAAAAGCTTTAAATATCAAAAAATTTCCTTAAAAGATAGGAGTTTTTAAAATGAAATGGACATCACTTAATGAGTTGAGAGAGAAGTATCTTTCGTTCTTTGAAAGCAAGGGTCATTTGCGCCTTGGCAGTTACCCCCTTGTGCCGCAGAACGATAAGTCGTTGTTGCTCATCAACTCGGGTATGGCACCGATGAAAAAGTTCTTTACAGGTGAGGTAACTCCGCCGAGAAACCGCGTCACCACTTGTCAAAAGTGCATTAGAACACCCGACCTTGAAAGGGTAGGTCATACTGCCCGTCACGGTACATACTTTGAAATGCTCGGCAACTTCTCGTTTGGCGACTATTTCAAGGAAGAGGCTATTGCATGGGCTTGGGAGTTCTTGACCGTGGCTTTGGAGATTCCCGAAAATCTTCTGTGGCCTTCAATTTACGAAAATGATGAAGAAGCATACGAGATCTGGACAAAAAAGATAGGCGTAACACCCGAACACGTTGTCCGTCTCGGTAAAGCAGATAACTTCTGGGAGCATGGCTCGGGTCCTTGCGGTCCGTGTTCCGAAATCTATTTTGATCGCGGTGAAAAGTACGGTTGCGGCAGTGCAGACTGCAAGCCCGGATGTGATTGCGATCGTTATATGGAAATTTGGAATAACGTTTTTTCACAGTTTAATAACGACGGCAACGGTAACTACACCGAGCTCAAACAAAAGAATATCGATACCGGTATGGGTCTTGAACGTTTGGCTTGTGTGTTGCAGGGTGTTGACAATCTCTTTGAGGTTGATACTGTTCGTAACATTCTTAATAAGGTTTGCGAAATTGCCGGCAAAAAATACGGCGATGATGCAAAAAATGACGTGTCTATCCGTGTTGTGACCGACCATTTAAGAGGTGCAACATTTATGATTTGCGACGGTGTTCTACCGTCAAACGAGGGAAGAGGTTACGTTTTGCGCAGACTTCTCCGCCGTGCCGCACGTCACGGAAAGTTGCTTGGCATCCACCGTATGTTCCTTTGCGAGATCTGCGACCAGGTCATTTCCGAAAACAAAGACGCATATCCCGAACTTGTTGAGAAGAGCGATATGATTAAAAAGATTATCGCGGTCGAGGAAGAGAACTTCGGAAAGACTATCGACCAGGGCCTTAAAATGCTTGACGAAATCACTTCAAACGGCGACACCAAAGTTCTTTCGGGCGCTGATGCATTTAAGCTTAACGACACATACGGTTTCCCGCTTGATATTACTAAGGATATCCTTGAAGAAAAGGGCTGGACCGTTGATGAGGACGAGTTCAACCGCTTGATGACCGAGCAGAAACAGAGAGCCCGCGACGCCAGAAAGGCGGCTGACGGTGAATCCTGGAAGAGCAGTGAATTGACCTTTGACGGCATTTCGGCAACCGAATTCTTGGGCTATACCGACGATGTTTGCGAAGCAACGGTGCTTGATATCGTAGTTGACGGCGAGCACGTGCAATCAGCAGAGGATGAAAAGGCTGTTGTAGTGCTTGACAAAACCGTTCTTTACGCTGAAAGCGGCGGTCAGGTCGGTGATATGGGTGTCATCGGTGATTCTGTTGTTAGTGATGTCAAAAAGAACGCAAGCGGTGTCTTCACACACTATGTCAACGTAAGCGGCAAAATGTCGGTTGGCGATAAGGTTAATGTAACCGTAGCCCTTGAACGCAGAACCGCTATCAGACGTAATCACACAGCGGCTCATCTTTTGCAGGCTGCGTTGAGAACTGTTTTGGGCACCCACGTCGAGCAGGCAGGTCAGTTGGTCAACGAATCAACCGTCCGTTTCGACTTTACCCATTTCCAAGGTTTGTCAACTGACGAATTGGCGGCAGTTGAAGCATTTGTAAACGATGCTATCTTGCAGAGCATTGATGTTGAAAACAAGGAAATGCCCATCGACGAAGCAAAAGCTATGGGCGCTATGGCTTTGTTTGGTGAAAAGTACGGCGCAGTTGTTCGTGTTGTTAACGTTCCTGGTTGCTCGGTCGAACTTTGCGGCGGTACTCATATTGACAATACTGCAAAAATAGGACTTTTCAAAATTGTATCTGAATCATCGGTTGCTTCGGGCGTAAGACGTATCGAAGCGGTAACAGGTCGCGGTGTACTGGAACTTTTGAACAAGACCATTGGTGAGATAAATTCCGCAGCAGCGGCATTGAAACTCAACAACACCGCAGAACTTACAACCAAGTGTGAGCAGTTGTCTGCTGACCTTAAATCAAAAGAAAAAGAAATCGAAAAACTTAATTCCAAACTCGCAGGACTCAAAGTTGGCGAATTGGTAGCTTCGGCAGTGACCGTTGGAACGGTTAAACTTATCGTAGCTCGTCTTGAAAACGCAGGCAGTGAAACCTTGCGCAGCATGGGCGACAAGATTCGTGATATCGATGCTTCGGCAGTAGCTGTTTTTGCTGATGTTAAAGGTGACTCCGTAACATTTGCAGCAACCGCCGGTAAGGACGCACAGAGTGCGGGCATTATGTCAGGCAAGTTGGTCGCCGCAGTAGCCGCAGTTGCAGGCGGTAAAGGCGGTGGACGCCCTGATTTCGCAATGGCGGGAGCTAAGGATGTTTCCAAGGTGGAAGTTGCTCTTGATTCGGTCAAGGCAACCGTCGAAGAGATGTTGAAATAAAGGCGGTATTAAAATGGATTGCTTGTTTTGTAAAATCGTAGCGGGTGAAATTCCATCTACCAAGATCTTCGAGGACGAAAATGTTTATGCCTTCGCTGATATTGATCCTCAGGCTCCGTTTCACGCAATCATCGTTCCGAAAACTCACATAAAATCAGCGGATGAGATCACAGCTGAAAACAGTCATCTTATCGCAAAGGTGTTTGAGGCCGTGGCAAAAATTGCTGAGGAACAGAAGTTGGAAAACGGCTATCGCGTGGTAAACAACTGCGGCGAAGATGGTGGACAAACCGTCGGTCACATTCATTTTCATCTGTTGGCAAGAAGAAATCTCCAATGGCCTCCGGGCTGATGGACTTAAACAAAATCAATGTAAGGGGAACTGAAAAATGGAAAAGTACTATGAAATGAAAATCGCAGGACTTACCCGTAAATTGCCGTTGTGCGAGGTTAGCAACAAGCTTGATATTGCGGCGTTCATCATCTTCGGCGATGTTGAACTCACGATAGCCGGTTGCGCAGAGTTATTGAAAAAGGTTAAGGATTTTGACGTTATAGCAACTCCCGAAGCAAAGAGCATTCCTCTGGCATACGAAATGGCACGTCAGTCGGGCAAGCCTTATGTTGTAGCCAGAAAGGGCACAAAGGTTTATATGAAGAATCCCATTTCGGTTGATGTAACATCTATCACCACCCAGCACGAGCAACATCTCTATTTGGGTCAGGATGAGGTCGATCTGATTAAGGATAAAAAGGTACTCATCATTGATGACGTTATCAGCACGGGCGAATCACTTGCAGCTATGAGAGAACTTATCAAAACTGCCGGTGGTGAGGTTTCCGATAGCTGTGCATTTCTTGCAGAAGGCGATGCCGCCAAACGTGATGACATTGTGTTTTTGGAACCCCTGCCTTTGTTCTTTAAGTAAATTTAAAAGCATCCGAAGATTTCTTCGGATGCTTTTTTTAGCCAATATATTCAAATCTTTTAAAAGTCTTACCGTCACGAGTGAGTGTTTCATTCCACATTGAAGCAGGCCGTATCCACATTTCACCCTCACCGTAAAGTGCCTTATAAACAACATATTTCTCCAAGCTTTCACTGTGGTTGGCAATAGCTATTACCTCATATTCGTTGCCTTTGAAATGGCGGTATTTACCTAATTTGATTTCATCCATAACATCACACACCTTTAAGGTTATTATAAGACAACGGTTTTTAACCGTCAAGCAGGCAAAAGAAAAACCCGCAGTAAAACTGCGGGTTTTGTGATTTTAAGTAAAAATTACTTAAGCTCAACCTTTGCGCCAACTTCTTCGAGCTTAGCCTTGATAGCCTCAGCGTCTTCCTTAGAAGCTGCTTCTTTAAGGGTCTTGGGAGCGCCGTCAACAACAGCCTTAGCGTCTGCAAGGCCGAGACCGGTGATCTCACGAACAACCTTGATAACCTTGATCTTCTCTGCGCCTGCTTCTGCAAGAATAACGTCGAACTCGGTCTTCTCTTCTGCTGCGGGAGCTGCTGCTGCGGGACCTGCAACTGCAACTGCTGCTGCTGCGGAAACGCCGAACTCCTCTTCTACTGCGTGTACGAGCTCAGAAAGCTCAAGAACGGTCATAGCTTTGATTTCTTCAATCATAGCTGCAATTTTCTCTGATGCCATTTTTATTTCCTCCAAATGAATAAATTTTAATTTAATGTTTTATCCTGCTTTATTATTCTGCGGCAGGTGCAGCTGCCTCGCCGTCTTTATCCACGATAGCCTGGATAACACGTGCGAATGCGGAGATAGGTGCGTTGAATGCGTTGCAAACTGTTGCAAGAAGAATTTCTTTTGTGGGAAGTTTAGCAAGGCTTTCAATAGTTGCAAGGTCAATAACCTTTCCGTCAAGGAAGCCGGTCTTGATCTTGAAGCTTTCGCTCTTTTCGGCAAAGTTGTTAAGAATTCTTGCTGCTGCAACGTGATCTTCAGCGCTGGTAGCAAGAGCAGTAGTGCCGTTGAAGAAAGGCTCCATCTCTGCGAGATCGGTACCTTCTACTGCTTTACGGAGAATGGTGTTCTTAACTACGGTGTAGTTAACACCAGCCTCACGGAGCTCTTTACGGAGCTTGGTGTCATCAGCAACCGAAATACCGCTGTACTCAACCAAAACACCGGCGCAAGCGCCTTCTACACGTGCTTTGATGTCAGCAACCTGCTGCTTCTTGACGTCTAAAACCATCTGACTGGGCAAAGTATTCACCTCCGATGAATTAAAAAAAGTGCCTGTTCCAAAGCGGACAGGCACATAAAAATACAAATTATAAGTGTATCTATGTGTTCAATCCTCGGCTGGCAGACCTGGGTCTTTACGCATAGTGCACCAACTGTCTTTGGAATCAACATCAGTATATTATCACAAAACATCACGATTGTCAAGAAATATTTTCAAAAAACTAAATTTAAATATTTTTCATTATGACAATCGCGAAAACATAAAATAATTGGGTCGTGCTTTATGCACGACCCAAAACATTTTACAAAAATCAGACACCGTACTTAGAGGCGTTAACCTTGATTCCGGGGCCCATAGTTGTAGCAACAACGCAGGACTTGATGTACTGACCCTTTGCTGCGGCAGGCTTTGCCTTTGCAACAGCAGTGAGAAGAGTGTCAAAGTTCTCCTGGAGCTTTTCAGCACCGAAAGAAACCTTGCCGATGGGGCAGTGAACGATGTTCTGCTTGTCAAGACGGTACTCAATCTTACCTGCCTTTGCTTCGGTAACAGCCTTAGCAACATCAGGGGTAACGGTACCTGCCTTGGGGTTAGGCATAAGACCACGGGGGCCAAGAACCTTACCAAGACGACCAACAAGACCCATCATATCGGGCGATGCGATAACAACGTCAAATTCCATCCAGTTTTCGTTCTGAATCTTTGCTACCATATCCTCAGCGCCTACATAATCTGCGCCTGCATCCAAAGCAGCTTGTGCCTTGTCTTCCTTACAGAAAACGAGGGTACGAACGGTTTTACCGGTACCGTTAGGAAGAACAACAGCGCCACGAACCTGCTGGTCAGCGTGACGAGAGTCAACACCAAGACGGATATGTGCTTCGACGGTTTCGTCGAACTTTGCAGTTTTAGTTTTTACTGTAAGCTCCATTGCCTCAGCAACGTCGTACAGTTTAGTCGAGTCTACAAGCTGTGCGCTTGCGACGTACTTTTTACCATGTTTCATTATTCATTTCCTCCCAAATAAGTGGTTAAATCGGATATTTCCTCCCACAGGGGAGCATTAGTCAACAACAACGACACCCATGCTGCGTGCAGTACCTGCTACCATAGACATAGCGGCTTCAAGGCTTGCTGCATTAAGGTCGGGCATCTTTGTCTCTGCGATCTTCTGAATCTGCTCCTTAGTGATCTTGGCAACCTTATCCTTGTTAGGAACGCCGGAAGCCTTGTCAATTCCGCAAGCTTTCTTAATAAGAACAGCTGCGGGAGGAGTCTTGGTTACGAAGGTAAAGGAACGGTCTGCGTAAACGGTGATGATGACAGGAATGATAAGACCTACATCATTCTTGGTACGCTCGTTGAATTCCTTTGTGAATGCCATAATGTTAACGCCGTGCTGACCAAGAGCAGGACCAACAGGCGGTGCCGGAGTTGCTTTGCCGGCGGGGATCTGAAGTTTAATATAGCCAGTAATTTTTTGTGCCATAACTTGCACCTCCAAAATTTGTGGTGGCCGCGATTTTCTCGCTTACGGAACACGTTAGTAAGTAAATTTAAGTGTCCCTCCCACTTGTGGCGCTCAAAATCTGAGCGTGACGGCTTTATAGCCGATATTAGTCTTTAATCAACTCAATCTGGTTGAGTTCAAGCTCAACGGGTGTTTCACGACCGAGCATAGAAATGATGACACGAACAGTGTTGCTGTCAACATCAATTTCATCAACTTTGCCCTGGAATCCGTTAAGCGGTCCGTCGATAATGTTGACGGAATCGCCGACAGAATAAGCAACCTCGACACTGCGCTTTCCAATGCCCAAATTTGCAACTTCCTCGTCGGTAAGCGGTACGGGTTTTGAAGCCGGACCTACGAAGCCTGTGCATCCGCGTGTGTTACGGACTACATACCAGGAATCGTCAGTAACGATCATTTTAATCATTACATAACCGGGGAAAATCTTTCTCTCAACAGTTTTTTCTTTACCGTCAGCAGTAATTTCGGTTACTGTTTCGGTGGGGATCATAATATCCTGAATGAGATCCTGCATTCCGCGGTTTTCGACCATTTTTTCAAGGTCGGTCATAACCTTGTTCTCATAGCCCGAGTATGTGTGTACTACATACCACTTGGCTTCTTCAAAATCTGCCATGTTGAACCTCCTAGGATTATTTTCTACCGAGGATAAGGTTGATAAGGTTACCAAGACCGAAATCAACAGCCCAAATGATGATACCCAAGATAGCGCACATTACCAAAACAATACCTGTGTTTTTAAGTACGGTGCGAATGCCGGGCCAAGTGATCTTCTTGACTTCGCCTTTGTAATCCTTAAAGAACTTGACAAATCTTTTAGGAATAGTAAGACTGCCGGTTGCTTTTGCAGTGATAGCATCGGAGATAAGAAGATATGCAACCGATGCTGCAAGGGTAAGACCCAATGCAACCGTGATGAACAACGGGGTGTTGTTCTTGTAGTTGGCGTCCATAACACCGATGAAACCTTGAGTGTCAAGGAATACACGCGCGTCGGACAATGTTACAACGAGCATATAGATCGCTGTAAATGCAGAGAAGCCAACAGTAGCCCATCTTGTCTTCTTGTATTTAAAAGACAATGCTCCAAAAAGAACGGACAAAGCGGTTGTGATCACACAGAGCAGAAGGTCTGATGATTTACCGATAGCCAATCCGTTGTGCTTTGCACCAAAGGCAAACTCAGCACCGGTTCGGTTGATGGTTTCAGCGGTTGTCAAAACCTCACCGAAGGTGGGAAACAGGAAAAGAGCTAATGCTGTCACGCCGAAAACAACAGTCAGTACACGGAGAATGTTACTTAATACTTTCAAATGTGTACCCCCTTACTTTGTTTCTTTGTGAACGGTGTGCTTCTTGCAGAATCTGCAATACTTGTTCATTTCAAGACGATCAGGGTCGTTCTTCTTGTTTTTCATAGTATTGTAGTTTCTCTGCTTGCATTCTGTGCAAGCTAATGTGATTTTTACTCTCATGACGGCACCTCCCGTTTTACGGAAATAAATTTTGTTCCCTAAAAAAGACAGGGAACTCGGCCTCCCTCGTTTCAGTCCCATTTCCACTTGGAAAACAACATATAGTATGCGTTTTCGAAAGCGCATCAAGTGGTTGTAAAAGGATTCTGAAAAAAGTCTTTAATTAAAAAAAGACCCTTGCAGAGGTATTGCAATTATAGCACACCCCGTGTCAAAGGTCAAGCATTTTTTTATTTAAATTACAAGGTTCTCATTTGTGGTATGTGCCACCTTGTGAAATCTTGAAAGCGCGATAAACCTGCTCCAACAGCATAATTCTTGCCAACTGGTGAGGAAAGGTCATCGGCGACATTGAGAGTTTAAAATCAGCGCGATTCTTTACTGTGTCAGCGAGACCGTAGGAACTTCCGATTATAAAAACGATGTGACTTGTTCCAAAAACGGCAAGGTTCTCGAACTTCTTTGAAAGTTCCTCACTTGAAAGTGTTTTGCCTTCGATACAGAGGGGCGCAACAAATGCACCGTTTGGGATAAGCGACAAAATCTTATCAGCCTCGTGTTGCAAGGCGGTGTCGATTTCGGCACTGTTTGGATTGTCGGGCAAACTTTTGGGCTCCAACTCCACAATATCCAATTTACAGAACGCTTTCAGCCTCTTTTCATATTCCTGCGAGGCTTCGCGAAGATATTTTTCTTTAAGATGCCCTAAGGCGATAATAGTAACTTTAAGCATTTTTACTCCTGATTTAAAAAAGGATGACTTTCCCATCTTTGGGCGGTGCTATATATAATATGTAGTCGTCATTTTCTATAAAACCTTTATCAATTAAAGCAGCGACCGTACAACTTCTGGCAATTTCAGGGTCGTTGTTTTCGCGGCTCAAATGGCCTAAAATGATTCGCGTTGTTCCGCTCTCTACCAATTTTACGACTTCGGCAGCGCAGGAAACATTGGAAAGGTGACCGCAGTCGCTGAGGATACGTCGTTTCAAATGCTCAGGGTAGTTGCCGTTTTGCAGCATCGTGACATCGTGGTTTGACTCCAACAAAATAGCGGCAGAACCCTTGACAGCGGTGTGAACCTCTTCTGAAACAAATCCAAGGTCGGTGCAAACACTGCATTTTGCGCCGTCGGGCAAGGTTATAACGTATCCGCACGAACCTGCACAGTCGTGACTTGTGCAAAAAGGGTTTACATCGAAACAGCCAACCTTAACATTTCCACTAACGGCATTAAGGTTTTGAGGACAGACATTAGCGTTCTCCGAAATTGCTTCAACAGTTTTTGGAGATGCAAAAACCGGAATATTGTATTTATCAGAAAAAACACGCAGACCGCTTGTGTGGTCAATATGGCTGTGGGTAATGAAAATGCCGCATATAGATGAGGGTTCGACCCCGATGCTTTCAAGGCTTTTTGCAATCGTTCTTGCGCTGACACCTGCGTCAACAAGCAACCCCTGTTTTCCGTGACCTATATATGTGCAGTTGCCGGAACTACTGCTGGCAAGTGGAAAAATTCTGCTCATACGGCATCTCCTTTCAAAAGTATTTAAAAACGGCCTATCCGCCGAAGGATAGGCCGTCCGTTTGCTTAGATTACTGTACGGATTGTACCCGTTTCAATGAATTCAACACGGCGGATATCCGCGCCGACGGCGGACAGTTTTTCAACAATGTTGTCATATCCGCGGTCAATGAACTCAACATTTTCAATTTCGGTCGTGCCTTTTGTGGCAAGTCCTGCAAGAACCATCGCGGCACCTGCGCGAAGGTCGGTTGCTTTGACGGGGGCGGAGATAAGGTTTTCAACACCCGTGATAATTGCGACTTTACCGTCTACCTTGATTTTTGCGCCCATAAGGGTCAACTGGTCAACATATCTGAATCGGTTGTCCCAAACGCCCTCGGTCATAACACTAACTCCGTCGGCAAGAGCCAACATTGCGGTCATCTGGGGTTGCATATCGGTGGGGAAGCCGGGATGCGGCATTGTAAGAACGTTGCAAGCCTTGGGACGACCATTGGCTTTTACTAAAACAGCCTCATCGAATTCCTCAACAGTAACACCTGCTTCGATCAATTTCGCGGAAATCGACTCCAAGTGTTTCGGAATAACGTTTTTGACAAGCAGTTCGCCACCTGTAATTGCGGCGGCTATCATATATGTTCCTGCTTCGATCTGGTCGGGGATAATGCTGTAAGTTGTACCGTGGAGTGTTTCAACACCGCGGATTTTGATAACATCTGTACCGGCACCCATAATGTTGGCACCCATAGAGTTCAAAAAGTTGGCGAGGTCAACAATGTGCGGCTCTCTTGCGGCGTTTTCAATAATGGTAAGTCCCTTCGCCTTGACTGCCGCCAGAATAATGTTTACGGTAGCGCCTACCGAGACCTTGTCAAGATAAATTGAGCTTCCGATAAGTTCTTTTGCCTTGGCATTTACCATGCCGTTATCGATGGTAACGGTTGCGCCAAGTGCCTCAAAACCTTTAATATGCTGGTCGATGGGGCGAACACCAAAATCACAACCGCCGGGAGGAGCAACACGTGCTTTTTTGAAACGGCCGAGCATAGCTCCGATAAAGTAGGAGCTTGCACGCATTTTTGTAGACATATCGGAAGAGAGAACGTATGAATTTATATGCTTGGGGTTTATTTCAACGGTGTTGTCGTTTATAACCTTTACGGTAGCGCCAAGCTCGTAAAGTATGCGGACGATAACATTAACATCGGAGATAGCGGGAATATTTTCTATTCTGCAAATACCGTCACAAAGCAAAACAGCAGGAAGGATTGCAACTGCGGCGTTTTTCGCACCGCTGACCTGCACTTCGCCTTTAAGACGGGCACCTCCGTTTATAACGATTTTTTCCACAGGACGCACTCCCAACTTAAAACAAATTATACTCGTACCATTAGTATTGCCCAAAATAAACGTTCACAAAATGGCAACATTGGGCACAACTATACACTATAAGTTTATTATACACAAAATACCGCTATTTGTCAAACACAATATCAATATGTGCGACCGATAGCGGTATAAAAACGCAATATTTTGTTTTTTTAAATATTTTTTGGTCGAAAATTAAAATTAAAGTTCATTTCGTCCTTCCAACGCACGCGACAAGGTGACCTCGTCAGCATATTCAAGGTTGCCGCCAACAGGAATGCCGTACGCAAGTCGCGTCACCTTTATGCCCATTGATTTAACCAACCTGGAAATGTAGCTTGCGGTTGCCTCGCCTTCAACGGTGGGGTTGGTAGCGACAATGATTTCTTGAACTGTACCGTCTGCAAGACGTGTCATCAGCTCCTTGATTTTTATCTGTTCAGGGCCTATGCCGTCCAGAGGAGACACTGCACCATGCAAAACATGGTAAAGACCTTTGTACTCGCGAGTTCTTTCGAATGCAAGTACGTCCTGTGCATCCTCAACAACGCAGATAACCGACCTGTCACGGCCTGAATCACCGCAAACGGAACAGACTTCGCTATCGGTCAGGTTTTGACAAACCGAGCAGTAGCGTATCTTGCTGCTGGCTTCCAAAAGTGCCGCGGAAAATTTTTCTGCCATATTGTCCTGTCGCGTAATAACGTAGTAGGCAAGACGTCGCGCTGTCTTTTTGCCTATACCCGGCAGGCGTTCAAACTGCTCGCACAGTTTTTCAAGCGGAGCTACATTATTCATTAAAACAACCCCGGAATGTTAAGACCGCCTGTGATAGCGCCCATTTCAGTCTCCTGGGTCTCGGCGATTTTCTTGACAACGTCATTCACTGCAATTGTGATAAAATCTTCAAGCATCTCGATGTCGTCAACATCGACGGCTTCGGGGTCAATAGTGACCTTCTTCATCTCGTGACGGCCGTTCATAATGACCTCAACAAGACCGCCGCCGGCAGTTGCGGTGAATTCACGTTCTTCGATATCGGCCTGCAAAGCCTGCATATCGGCCTGCATTTTCTGGACTTGTTTTAACATCTGTGCCTGACTCTGATTGTTGGCACCGGGGATTCTTGCTTTCATAAATGTTTCTCCTTAAAATTAGTTTTCGGGAACTTCAAGTTCTTTTAATTTGTCCATAATTTCATTAAGCGGGTCGTTGACTTGATTCGCAGACTGCTTCTTGTACGGACCTAAGCGGTATGTTCTGCCGACAACTGTCGAAAGTGCGGCTTTTATCTGGTTGTGGTAATACGGATCGGAACCTCGCATAAATGAGAAGAACTGCTGGTCTTCACAATCAATAAGCAAGATCTCACCGTTTTTAAGATATGCCTTTGAGCCTATAAGACAAACAGCAAGCAACGGTGTGGTAGCCTGCAACTCGGCAACGACATCGCTCCATGCATCGAAACGGACAACCGATTCTGACGAGGGAGTGGGGGCTGAGGGTGCGACTTCGACGTTACGCTCAACATCAGCCTCAGGCTCTGTGACGGTTTCCAAAGGTTCAGCGTCCACGGTTTCTTTATATGCAGGCGCAGATTGATCGTCGTGAATTTGTGCGGGTGAGACAGATGACTGCGGCACACCGTATTTCACCATACGTTCGACCCTTTCAAGTCTTTGCAAAAGTGCTGACGGGGAAGAATCAAGTGCCGGGTTACAGAGTTTGACTATCGCCATTTCCAACTCAGTTCTGCGGTCGGAAGTGTTCATTCGGTCGAGCGAATCCGCAAGCACCCTTATAGCATTAAGAATGCTCTCTATATCAATGCGTTCAGACTGCGCTTTAAGTTCTGCCAAGGCCTTTTCGGTACAAACGATAAGCCCCTTCGGCTCCTTTACTGTCTTGGCTATCATAAGATTTCTGTAATGGGTAATAAGCTCGGAACAAAGGCGGTTTAAATCAACGGCATTTTTATAAAGCTCGTCAATCTTGCCCAAAGCAGCAGCCGCGTCACCCTGCGCTATCATTTCCGAAAGGGAAGCACAGTAGTTATCGCCTGCCAAGGAGCAGACTCCCAAAACATCGTCATCGGTTATGTGGCGTGACCTTGCGGCACATAGATCAAGTGTCGATAAAGCGTCACGCATACCGCCGTCGCAAAGCATAGCTATCATATTGGCGGCACTGTTATCAATGGTAAAGCCTTCATTTTCGGCAATATATTCGATTCTCTTAACAATAGCTTCGGTGTTTATGCGGTGAAAATCAAAACGCTGGCAACGCGAAAGAATGGTTGCAGGGAGCTTGTGCACCTCGGTAGTTGCGAGAATGAAAATGATATGCGCAGGCGGCTCTTCCAAGGTTTTAAGCAGTGCGTTGAACGCACCGATGGAGAGCATATGCACCTCGTCAATAATATAAACGCGGTATTTTGAAGAGGTAGGAGTATAGTTGACCTGCTCTTTTAAATCGCGAATATTGTCAACGCCCGTGTTGGAAGCTGCGTCAATTTCGACAATGTCAAGAACATCCTGTGACTCAATAGCCTTGCAGGACGCACATTCACAGCAGGCATCACCCTCGGCACTGTTAAGGCAGTTGACAGCCTTTGCTAAGATCTTGGCGCAACTTGTCTTACCGGTTCCTCTCGGACCGGTGAAAAGATAGGAGTGGAAAATTTTGCCCGTTTTAAGTTCGTTTCTTAAAATATCGGTAATGTGTTCCTGACCGACAACGTCGCTAAGTTTAGCCGGACGGTATTTGCGATACAAAGCCTGATACATTCTGACACTCCTTTTCAAAATTAAATAAGGTACGCCTTTGGGCGTACGAACGACCGAGTTGGCTGCGGCACACGAGAAAATCCGCTTAATGCTGCTCGGTTCCCCGCCTGACATGGTTCACGGCGCCCCGTCGCACAGGACCCGACCGTTCGCACGCCCAAGAGCGCACCTTCTAAAACATTATAATATAATTTTTTGATTTTATCAACCATTTTTTACAACTATTTTATAGGTTTTAAAAGTTTGGTTTTAGTTGAAAAGAACGTCCGGTTAGTGTATAATGTTAAAGACAATCAAAAAGATGCGAAATTAAACCGAAACGGAGAAAATAAATGTCCGATATAGCACAAAAGTTTGTTGAATTGAGAAAAAACATAATAAGAAAATATTTCGGTCGTATGAACCCTCGACAGTTTGAGGGCGTTGTAACGGCAAAGGGCCCTGTCCTCATTTTAGCAGGAGCAGGAAGTGGTAAAACCACCGTTTTAGTCAACCGAATCGCATCACTGGTGCGTTTCGGTGATGCCTATAATTCAGAATATGTTCCGCCGTTTATAAACGAGGACACAATTAAGGAACTGGAATCGGAGCAAGACATTGATTGGCGACTTTTAGGCGTCGAAACCGCAAAGCCCTGGGAAATACTTGCTATTACCTTCACTAACAAGGCTGCTGCCGAACTCAAAGACAGGATATCGGCAATGTTGGGTGAAGAAGCGCTTGATATCTGGGCAGGAACTTTCCATTCGGTCTGCGGCAAGATATTGCGTCGTTTCGGCGACCGAATCGGTTATTCCTCGCACTTTACCATTTATGATACCGATGACCAGAAAAGAGTTATGAAAGAGGTTTATAAAACTCTGGGTATTGATGACAAAATGATACCTATAAAATCTGCTCTGTCGGCTATAAGCAATGCCAAAGACAGTCTTATTGAACCCGATGAGTACATACTGGCAAATTCGGCCGATGTAAGACTATCGAGGATCGGCAAGGCGTATAAATCGTATCAGGCAGCCTTGAAAAATGCCGATGCAATGGATTTTGACGATATGATAGTCAACACGGTAAAACTTTTAAAGCAAGAGCCTGAAGTGTTGGAATATTATCAAAGAAAATTCAAATATATAATGGTGGACGAGTATCAGGATACAAACCATGCTCAATATGTGTTGGTTAGTACCCTTGCAGACTTAAATCGTAACATTTGTGTCGTGGGTGATGACGACCAGAGTATATATCGTTTCCGCGGAGCCACCATTGAGAATATATTGAGTTTCGAAGAACAGTACACCGATGCCAAGGTTATCCGATTGGAGCAGAATTACCGTTCAACGTCGGTCATTCTTGATGCCGCCAATGCGGTCATCTCCAACAACACCGCCAGAAAAGGAAAAAATCTTTGGACCGATGTGGAGGGCGGCGACAAAATCGAGGTGTATACTGCACCTGACGAGCAGGGTGAGGCATCGCACGTTGTTGATATGATACTCAATCATGTTGCGTCGGGCGGAAAATACTCCGACAACGCGGTTCTTTACCGTATGAATGCCCAGTCGAACTCTATTGAAAATGTAATGGCACGTTCGGGTGTGCCTTACAGAGTGGTAGGCGGACACAGGTTCTATGACCGCAAGGAAATCAAGGATGTTATTGCGTATCTTAACGTTATTGCCAATCATTCCGACAGAGTAAGACTTGCGCGTATTATCAATGAACCCAAGCGTGGAATTGGTGATACAACGGTCAACAAGGCCTTGGAAATTGCCGACGGTTTAGGACTTTCGCTCTTTGAGGTTTTCGAAAAGGCTGACGAATTCCCGTCGATTTCGAGGGCGGCAACAAAACTCAAAGCATTTACCGAGATGATAAATGAGTTGACCGAAAAAATGGGCGAAATGTCTATTGCCGAACTGTTTAGCGAAATGCTTGATAAATCGGGTTATATGTTAGCACTTATTGCCGAGGGCAAAGAGGGCGCCGATAGGGTGGATAACGTCAAAGAATTGGCGTCGAGTATTGCGCAGTACGAAAGAGAAAACGAGAATCCGACACTTACGGGATTTTTGGAGGAAGTCGCCCTCATCAGCGATATTGACCAGTTTGATTCCGAGGCTGATGCCGTAGTGATGATGACGATTCATTCGGCAAAGGGCCTTGAATTCAATAATGTTTATCTTGTAGGCTTGGAGGAGGGAATCTTCCCCGGCAATCAATCGGTCTACGGCACTCCCGAGGATATTGAGGAAGAACGCCGTCTGGCATACGTTGCTATTACAAGAGCGAGAAAAAAACTAAACATTTCAAATGCTTACACCCGAATGTTGTATGGCCAGACAGGTCGTAATTTGCCGTCAAGGTTTTTGGGAGAAGTTCCGAAAGAACTTTGCAATATAAAGAGTGTCAATCGTTCTGTCGGCGGTTATTCGGGTGCGGAGTTCCGTTACGGTTCGAGCAACGGCGGTTTCTCTTCTGAACGAGGTTACAGTGCATCGTCTTCGTCATACAGCCGTTGGGACTCAGACGATATCCCGTTTGGAGTTTCCAGAAATCGCAGTGTGTCCAGCCCCTATTCAAAGCCAAGACCTGCAACACCTGCCGCATCGGCAAAACAGAACTTTTCAGTAGGCGAAAGGGTTAAGCACAAGGCGTTTGGCGAAGGTATGATCCTATCGTCAACGCCCATGGGAAACGACACTTTGTTGGAGATAGCGTTTGACCTGAAAGGTACCAAGAAGCTTATGGCAAACTTCGCTAAACTCGAAAAAATTTAAAATTGTTAAAAAATACTTGTAAAAGAACATTTGTTGTTGTAAAATGATATTAAAGATATCAGTAAAGAGAGGTGCGTTACTGTGAATTCAAGTAACCAGAACACAATTACTTTTAGCCTTGGTAATGAACAAGAGCAGGAAGTAAGGAGAATTATGTTAGAGGTTTACAATGCTTTGAAAGAGAAGGGCTATAATCCGGTAAACCAGATAGTAGGTTACATTTTGTCGGAAGACCCGACATATATAACAACTCATAATAATGCACGTAATTTGATAAGACGAATCGACCGCGACATTCTGTTGCAGATGTTGGTCAAGTATTATCTTACTCACTAACAAAACACCCGACAAAAGTCGGGTGTTTTTATTTTGGCGTTGGTTAAAACGTCGGTAAGATCCTCCGCTAACATTTACGGTGACATCAAGGTCTTGGTTGTCATTCTGAGCGAATGCGAAGAATCCCGAAAATTTAATAATGATTATAAAAAACAAACCCTCGACTCTAAAATCGAGGGTTTATTTATATGGTTCGGTAATATCGGTAAGACCTACAATGTAATCAATGCTTGTGTTATAAAACTTTGCAAGTTTTATAAGAACATCTATTGGAATATTAAGATTCCCCAATTCATAATCAGAATAGGTTGTCTGATGAATTTTCAAGAACTCTGCCATATTCTTTTGTGTAATGTCACGGTCTTCTCGCAAATCGCGAATTCGTTTAAACAACACAATCACCTCTTGGAGATAATTATGCATTAAGGGAATATACCTTATTGACTTTTAAGGGATATTCCCTTAAAATATTTTGTGTAGAGGTGATAATTATGTCGGCTTGCACATTTATAGGTCATAGAGATTTTTCTGACAGCAAAAAATCACTGGTTTATAACGTTGTTAAGGATCTGATTGAGAAAGAAAAAGTAACAACCTTTTATGTCGGGACTAACGGCGGTTTTGATAGATTGGCATATCGTGTGTTGTGTAGTTTAGAACACGTTTATAATATAAAGGTTATTGTAGTATTATCATATTTAAATATAAAAGAAACGTACTATGATACAGCGAAGACGGTTTTCCCCGACGAACTCACCGCAACCCCGCCGAAATTTGCCATAGTGAAGCGGAACAATTATATGATATCCCGTTCACAGTATATGGTGTGCGGAATTGATGATATTATGACCAATAGTTATAAATTCGTTCAATCAGCGCAAAAGAAAGGTTTGCGAATAATAAATGTGGGTGAGTATAAACTATAAAGAATCCCGCAGAGTTATCAATAAAATCACGGGATCCTTCACTAACATTCAGGATGACATTGTAAAAGCAGGGTCTTTGGCTTTCGTTCAGGATAACAGTCAGGGAATTTCCTGTAAATCGTGATAATAATAACTCCCTGTCTGCCAACGCAGACAGGGAGTTCGGTTTATCTATTATGGTTTATGCCTTTTTCTTGTCAGCAAACATCTTTATGCCGAAGAGTGTAGCAATCATCAAAACAATGGCAATGGGAAGTGCAATAATCCAGTTCTGAACAAAGCCGGTGATAACATACGCAACAAATGAAACGCCGGCAACTGTAAGGGCATAGGGTAACTGTGTCGAAACGTGGTTGATGTGGTTGCACTGACCGCCTGCCGATGCCATAATAGTGGTATCGGAAATGGGCGAGCAGTGGTCACCGCAAACAGCACCTGCCATACATGCAGAAATAGCGATGATAGCAATTTGACCACCGTCTGCAAATACCGAAAGAACGATAGGAATAAGAATACCGAAAGTTCCCCAGGAAGTGCCGGTAGAGAACGAAAGTCCGATTGCGATAAGGAAAACAATAGCAGGTAACAAAGTCTGCAAAGCAGAGGCGGAACCGCGGATAAGCTCGGCAATGAAAATGTTAGCGCCGATACTATCGGTCATTGTCTTTAAGGTCCAAGCGCAGATAAGGATCATAATTGCGGGCACCATAGCCTTAAAGCCTTCGGGAACAGATTCCATGCAATCTTTAAAAGAAAGAACGCGTCGGCAGAGGAAGAATATAACCGTAAAGATAACGGCTATGAACGAACCGTACATAAGTCCTACGGATGCGTCACTGTTTGAGAATGCATCAATGAAATTCTCGCCGCCAAAGAAACCGCCGGAGTAGATCATACCGATAACACAGGCAATAACGAGGAATACAACAGGGACGATAAGGTCGCAGACACGGCCTTTCGGGTTCTCAGGCAAAGCCTCAACGCTATCCTGAACGTCGGTAGAGAAGAGGTCGCCGTTTTTAGCATTTTCTTCATGCTTCTTCATGGGACCATAATTTAAATCGGTGATGGCGAGGAAAACAAGCATTACAATAGTGAGAATTGCGTAGAAGTTGTAGGGGATAGCCTGAATAAAGAGCGAAATGCCGCCGTCAGCACCGGCGTCCTTAGCAAAACCGGAAACTGCTGCTGCCCAGGAAGAAATGGGTGCGATAATGCAGACAGGAGCAGCGGTTGAATCGATTATGTATGAAAGCTTGGAGCGTGAAATATTGTGTTTGTCGGTAACAGGGCGCATAACCGAGCCAACGGTGAGGCAGTTGAAATAGTCATCAACAAAAATGAGAATGCCGAGAGCTATGGTTGCAAGCTGAGCTCCGACACGCGACTTAATGTGGGTTGTTGCCCAACGGCCGAATGCAGCCGAACCGCCTGCCTTGTTCATCATGGCGACCATTGCACCGAGCATTACAAGGAAAACAAGTATACCAACGTTGTACGAATCGGCAATAGAACCAACAAAACCGTCCGAGAAAACGTGAGTAATAGTGCCTTCAAAGTTGAAATTAGAGTAAAGAAGACCGCCTACGAGAATGCCGATGAACAAAGAGGAATAGACCTCTTTGGTAATAAGGGCAAGCACAATAGCGATGATAGGGGGCAAAACAGACCAGATAGTGCCAAAGAAGGGAATGGTCTTACGAATAGTGCCCAATGCTTTGTTGAGGTTAGTATCAAAGTTCTTGTCACTCTTGACATTGACTTTGTAGTCGCTTACATAGTCTGCCGCATTGCCGGAAACGACTGTTTCTGCTTCCTCTTCAGCTTCTGCATAAGGGTCGGATTCAAGATCGTAAAGATAGGTCACAGCCTCTTCGCCTTCGCCTACTACAACGGTAGAATATGTAGTTTCTACTGTGCTGGCAGGTTCGGCAGCAGAAACAAAGACAGTGGTTATAGCAAAAACTATAAGACTCATCAATGCAACCGTTACCCATCTTTTGCGCTTGGTGGGTTGTAATTTCATAATTGTTCCTCCTCAAAATTCAATGTTACCGCGTTTTTCGAATTTTCGCAGTTTTTCATCGTTAACAGTGCTATTATATATTGATTCGACCAAAATTGTCAATAGAAGCGCATAAAAATGCAATATTAGCGCAGTAAACACAAAAGCGCAGTGGTCAAAAGCCACTGCGCTTTTTGCGGTTATCGGTATTTGCTGATGTTGCTGAATCGGTCCTTGCCGACCGAGCAAACCGGGCATTTAAAATGTTCCTCGTTTATCTGAACAAATTTGGTGCCCGGCTCGATGTCGTGGGTGGGGTCTCCGTCCTGTTCGTCGTAAACCCAACCGCAAACATCACACTGAAACTTCATAAATGGTTTCATAAATTTCCTTGTCCTTTAACCAATTGGTTCAAAATCCTCAGCACCGTGCTTGCAGATAGGACAGATAAAATCCTCGGGTAACGGTACGCCTTCGTAAACATAACCGCAGATTTTACATCTGTAACCCTTTTTCTTGGCGTTGTCGTCGGGCTTCGGTTTGATGTTGGCATGGTAATATGAATAGGTCGCCGAATTTTCGGATGAAAGCACCTTTGCCTCGGTCACTTCTGCAACAAACAAGGTGTGGCTTTCGCAGTCGATTGTGTCGCAGACCGTGCAACCAATATAGGCGTTGGACTCGGTAAGGTAAGCGATGCCGTTTTCAGCCAAAGCATATTTTTCAAACGAGTCGAATTTATCTACGTCCTTGCCGCTTTTAAATCCGAAGTGTTTGAAGAGGTCGAAATCGGCACTTTCGGCTATAATTGAAACATTGAACTTGCCAGAAGACATTATCATGTCGTGGGTGTGGTTCTGTTTGTTTACCGCGATGCTTACTTTAAACGGGGCATTCGACACCTGCATAGCGGTGTTGATAATGCAGCCGTTTTGCTTGCCGTTATCATTGGCAGTCAGTACAAACAGACCGCACTGAATCTTCTCAAAAACCTTGGAATCGACCGAACTGTCCGCAGTTGTCTTTCTGTCGGACGCATTGTTTATAGAATCGACTATATTTGCACACAAAGTATCAAGTTCCGATTCCTGTCCGTCGCCCAAAGAAGAGCGAATTGAAACAGTGTTTTCCAAGAATTCGATGTTCTTGCAGCCTTCCAGAATTGCCTTCATCTGTTTGGCACTGGTTGCAGCCCATGAACCGTTTTCTATGAACGCAACCTTCCTATTCTGGAGAGAGTGTGACACTAAATCGCGCAACAGCTCCTCCATAGTAATAAATATTCCCGAATTATAGGTTGATGATGCAAAAATCAGATGACTCCATTTAAAGGAAGCGGCAAGAATTTCGGAAGCAGGAACGACAGACACATCAAACATTTCTGTTTTAACGCCCTTTTCACGCAACTTCGCCGACAAAATCTCGGCAGCATTTTCCGTATTGCCGTAGATGCTGGCGTATGCAATCATAACACCGTTTTCTTCGGGAGTGTATGTGCTCCATTTCAGGTATTTTTCAACATATTTTGAAAAATCTTTTCTCCAAACAAAGCCGTGAAGCGGACAGACGAAGTTCAATGGTTTGTCACTGACTTTTTTGAGCGCTGATTGAACCTGGGTGCCGTATTTGCCGACAATATTGCAGTAGTATCTGCGGGCTTCGTCAAGATAATCGCGGAAAAAATCAACCTCATCGGCAAAAAGCGCACCGTTCAAAGCGCCGAAAACGCCGAAAGCGTCTGCCGAGAACAAAACACCGTCGGTCTTGTCGTAGGTGAACATAACTTCGGGCCAGTGGACCATGGGTGCATTGAAAAATTGAAAGTCGTGGTGACCTGTGTTGAATGTGCTTGATTCGTCGACAATATATGCCGACTCGGTTATGTCGGTCTTAAAAAATTGCTCGATAAGTTTGGCAGTTTTTGCGTTGCAGACAACCGTTACCTGCGGATATTTTTGGAGTAACATTCCCAAAGTAGCCGAGTGGTCAGGTTCCATGTGGTTAACAACGACAAAGTCGAGTGTTCTGCCGTTAAGTACGTGTTCAAGATTTTCAAAAAACTGTCGGCTCACCTTTAAATCGACCGTGTCAAAAAGAACGGTAGAATCGTCCATCAATAGATACGAGTTATACGAAACGCCTCTGGGCACTGAATAAACACCCTCAAACAGCGCTAATCTGCGGTCGTTTCCGCCGACCCACCAAAGATCATTCGTGATTTTTCTTGTGCAGAACATAACATCTTTCCTTAAATTTTATTTTTGCTGTTTTTAATATTAAAAACAGGCTCTTCTAATATAGAATAACTTATAATTTCGTCTGCGTCAAGATTTTCCGAGAATATATCAACACCGTTTATGGCTCGATTTTCATAGGTGGTGTAGTAGTAGATCCCTTCATTAAGGTCGCAGCAGGACGAATATACGGTGTAGTGGCATTTGCCGTCATCGCTGAGCACGGCGCCCATCGGTTGTTCTACCGAGGTTAGCAAATGAAAAAATTGGTTTATTTCAGACTGCTTTGAGCCGTTACATTGGGAAGTGCTTTTAAAATACGCAGCACGCACAAACCTTGATGCCGAACTTCCGTCACCGGGCAGACCGAATGCACCCAATCCTTTGCTGTACGGTTTTAAAGATATGTTCAGCAAATCAGAAGGTGTTGAGGGCGACAGATGCATATAGTTACAAAGATTGTGCAAATGGAACTCAAACGGTGGGTTGTTAGTAAGCACACCGACCACGTTTTCATAAACCTTAAATCCGTCGGCAACCGATTCGACGGTAATAGAACGGGTTTTGTCGCAAATCATCCAGTGAAGCGGAGTAAGAGGATATTCGGCACTAAACTGTCGGTCACAAAGGGAGATGTTTTTTAACAGCATCATAGCCTCACTGACATTAGCACATTGGGTCAATATAAACGGGATAAACTCAAAAGGAGAAACGTTATTCAACATCGGGTTTTCCGGCAAATAGACCGCATTCCCGGGAAAGTTCAGTCCCGCCATTGAAAGACCTTTTTCGTTCATCGCGTCGTAGTAAAGAGGATAGCCACGGGATTCGGTTGCCATACCGATAATGGCATATTTTGTTTTGAACAAAGCAGGGGAAAGGAATTTGAAATCAAAGTTTCTCGGCGTCACCGTTACAGCTTCGTTATAGTGGTATTCAAGGTCAAGATTTCTGCCGAAATAAGACCCGTTGTTTTTAAAATGAATGGCGGTACACATAGTAAAATCTCCTTTATAAAAGGTTTTGCCGAGCGTAGAGAAATATACAAGTTTTATACGAACAAACGAAAAACAAAAAATAAAAACGCGGCAGAATTTCTGCCGCGTTTTCTAAATTTTTTCAATTTATCTGTTGAGGATAAGTTCGGTAAGCTTTACAGGTTCAACAATGGTGTCGCCCTTGTAAACTCTCATATTGCCCGATGCGATTTCGTCAATAAGAATAACTTCGCCGTTGTTGTAGCCGAACTCGAATTTGATATCCCACAAATCAAGGCCGATGGTTTTAAGGTCATCAGCAACGATTTTAGTGATCTTCAAGGTCTGTTCTTTCATGCTTTCGAACATCTCGGGGGTCATAACGCCTAAAGCTGCCAAGCCTTCGCCGGTAACAAGCGGATCGCCCTTTTCGTCGTTCTTGAAGGTGCATTCAACATAGCCGCCTTCCAAAACTGTACCGTCTTTGATGTATTCGCCGTATCTGCGGATAAAGCTGCCGGTAGCTACAAGTCTGCAAATAACTTCGAGACCGTTACCGCCCTGTGCCTTACCGAAACACTCGGCAGGAAGAACTTCCATAGTAGCGTTCTCAACGTCTGCTGAAACGTAATGTGTTTTAATGCCTGCTTTTTTGCAAAGTTCGAAATAGTGAACCGAAGTAGCAAGGTTAGCCTTGCCGATGCCCTCAATAGTAAGGCCTACTGCATTTTCACCCGGATCGAAAACGCCGTCTTTACCGGTGCAGTCGTGTTTGAATTTCAAAAGAACATTGCCGTTTTCCAACTCGTAAACGTCTTTGGTCTTGCCTTTGTAGGTTAATTTCATAAAATCAAAATCCCTTCTATAATAGAATTGAAATTTAACAAGGATATTTTATCACAATTTTTTTCAAAGTAAAGCATTTTATTACAAATTTTATCTCTGTTTGTAAAATTTTTATATCTCGTCCCACATCTGACTGAATTCCTTTAAAATGAGTCCCGGGTTCTTATCAAGTGCCCAACCGATCTCGTATTCGGCTGTAAATAACAGCAAATTCCTGCCTTTTGCATCCTGAACCCACTTGGTCGCTTGCATAAGATTCAAAGTTTTGGGGTCGATGTCATCATTCTCGATAAAACGTACGAGGGTATGAGGAGTATCCTGTCGGTTGTATTTGACGCCGTATTCCGACTCCATTCTGAACTGCAAAACGTCGAACTGCAACATACCGACAACACCGACGTAAACACGTTCAAGACCTGTGCCTGGGATGAAGAACATCTGGATAGCACCTTCTTGGGCAATCTGAGTAATACCTTTGGCAAACTGCTTACGTTTGAGTGAGTCTATCTGTTCTACAATGGCAAAATGTTCGGGCGCAAAGGTCGGAATTCCGGCATATTGTATCTTCATGCCCTTTTCACAAATGGTGTCGCCGATGGAGAATACACCGGGGTCGAAAACACCGATTATATCACCCGCATAAGCCTCATCGATAACCTCGCGTTCCTCTGCCATCATCTGCTGGGGACGGGAGAGTTTGATGGGACGGCCTGCTTGAACGTGGAAATATTCCTTAGAACGCTCAAACTTGCCTGAACAGATTCGCATAAATGCAATTCGGTCGCGGTGGGCTTTGTTCATATTTGCCTGAATTTTAAAGACAAAAGCAGAGAACTGCTCGGTCTCGGGGTCGATTTTATCCTCGCCCGAACGGTAGGGAAGGGGAGTAGTGGTCATTTTCAGGAAGTTCTCTAAGAACGGCTCAATACCGAAGTTGTTGAGTGCCGAACCGAAGAAAACGGGAGAAAGTTCGCCGCAACGAACCCTTTCGAGATCAAAGTCGAAACTTGCACCGTCGAGCAACTCGATTTGGTCAACCAAGTCGCGTCTTGCGTATTCGCCGATAAGCGAATCCAACTTTTCGGTTTCGGTCAACTCGCATTCAATGGCTTGGAGTCGTTTGTCACCGCTGTGGAACTCCGAAAAGGTCAGAATTCGACGCTTTTCACGGTCAAATACACCCTTGAAATCCTGTCCGCAACCGATGGGCCAGTTCATAGGATATGTTCCTATGCCGAATTCCTTTTCCAACTCGTCGAGAAGTTCAAAAGGGTCGCGTGCTTCGCGGTCGAGTTTATTTATAAACGTAAAGATAGGAATATGACGCATCGCACAGACCTTAAAGAGCTTTCTTGTCTGCGGTTCGATACCCTTTGCGGCGTCGATAACCATAACGACACTATCGGCGGCAGTCAGAGTACGGTAGGTGTCTTCCGAGAAATCCTGGTGGCCTGGGGTGTCGAGAATATTGATGCAGTATCCGTCATATTCGAATTGCAAAACCGATGAGGTGATGGAAATACCTCTCTTTTTTTCAATCTCCATCCAGTCCGAAACAGCGTGCTTATCGTTCTGCTTACCTTTGACGGAACCTGCCGACTGAATTGCTCTTCCGTATAAAAGCAACTTTTCGGTCAAGGTCGTTTTACCTGCGTCAGGGTGCGAAATAATGGCAAATGTACGTCGTCTTAAAATTTCATCCTTGATATTAGGCATATTATCCCTCGAAATAAATATTTTTTACAAACAAACATTTTAACATATATTTTCATAATTTACAATATTTAGAACTTAATACATTAAAATATTATTGCAAAAGTTCGTTGTCGGTTGTAAAATACCGTTAGAAAGAAGGTGCAGTATGAGGTTTTCGGAAACAACGGATTATGAGTCTTTGAGGAAGTTTTACGAGGAAAACGGGCTTGAAGTGTCCGATGATATAGAACGCGATGATAATGCGGTTTTCAGCCTGATGTATAAAATCGGCAACAGTCTTACAGCCGCGGCAACTTTGAGTTTCAGAAAAAGTGTTTTCATTCTCGACTACATTGCAGTGTCCGAAAACCACCGCAAAGAAGGTTTGGGCAAAGAGGCGCTCGGTCTTATAAAATCAAAGGCGAAAAATCTTGGCGCCGAAGCCATTTATATTACTGCACGCAACCCTATGTTTTTTAAAGCACAGCACTTTGAGGAAGGAAGTCCCGAAGGTATCGATATGAATGAGGACTGTAAGGGATGCTCGCAGTTCGGCAAGACCTGTGTTTCAGTTCCAATGATGCTAAAATTAGTTTGACGAGGTTTTTATGACAAGAGAAGATTTTTTGAAATTCAAAGCAGGCTTACTTTGCTACGGCGCATCACTGACCGCCACCGCAAGATTGGCGATGGAAAAAGAACGGCCTGAGTTTTTTGAAAAGGGCTTTATTGATGCGGTCAATATGAATGTAAACGGCTCCAACATCTGTGTGAGTATTGCCGAAGAATTTTCCGAGAGTTCGGAGTATAAACTTGATAAGGATAACGACGGCTATTATATAATGTATAAAGGTGAGCGAAACGCGGTTAGATTTTTTCACAAGCTCCCCAAGACCGACACGATAGTTGATGACCTTGCAAGACTTCATGCTGACGGTTGCATAAACATCTGGCCGAGTACAAACTGTTGTTATGATAAACCCGATATTAAATGCAAGTTTTGTTCACTTTTGCCCAAAACAAAAGAGCCTATTGATGTAGATATGCTTGCCGAGGGCATAAAACTGCTGTTGCAACAACACCCTGGTTATACCCTCAATTTCAGCGGGGCTACGTATAAAAGTCCCGACATAATGGTGGAATATTGGTGCAATCTTTGTGAAGCAATACGTAAATTTTCAAATTGTCCTATTGCGGTGGAATTTGCGCCTCCCGAGGATTTATCGCTTATCGAAAAGCTGAAACAAAGCGGTGCAACGGTTGCCATTATGAATATTGAGGTTGTAGACAATACTTTGAGAAAAAAGATATGCCCGGGCAAATCGGCAATTACTCTGGAACATTATCATAAAGCATTTGAAAAGGCTGTCGAGGTTTTCGGCTTTGGTCAGGTTTCGAGCGTTATGATAGGTGGAATTCAACCCAAAGAGGATATAATGAAAGAGTGCGAACGAATAGCGCCCATGGGCGTTTTCCCGACTATTATGCCGTTCAGACCGCTTGACGACTGCACTTTGAGTGAAATGAAGGCGTGTGACCCGAAAGACCTCATCGAGATGTCGGAGCGTTTAGGGCACCTTCTTCGCAAATACGGTCTTAAACCCTACCGTCAGGAAGGGTGTACCAAGTGTGGCGGATGCTCTATTGAAAACGATTGCTTTAAATGTTGATTTTTTGAAAGTATAGTGACGCAGAATTTTGCGTTGGAAACTTTAAAAGTCGATTACATTATTGACAATCAATAATAGCAGTGCTAATATTTAATGTATATTTTAAATCGAATTCCTTATTTGGAGGTATAAATTATGGCAAAGAAAAATATTAACTGGGGCGAACTCGGTTTCGGTTATGTTAAGACTGATTACCGTTTCGTTGCAAACTTTAAAGATGGAAAGTGGGACGACGGTGCTCTTGTCGAGGATGAGAACGTTGTTATAAATGAGTGCGCAGGTGTATTACAGTATGCACAGACCTGCTTTGAGGGTCTTAAAGCGTACACAACTGAGGAAGGAAAAATCGTTTGCTTCCGTCCTGACCTTAACGCACAACGTATGGCTGACTCATGCGAGCGTTTGAAGATGCCCGTATTCCCCGTAGAAAAGTTTGTTGAGGCTGTCGAAAAGGTCGTAGCAGCCAATGCAGATTGGGTGCCCCCTTACGGCTCGGGTGCCACCCTTTATCTTCGTCCGTATATGTTCGGCAGCAACGCCGTTATTGGTGTAAAACCCGCTACCGAGTATCAGTTTAGAATTTTTGCAACACCCGTTGGCCCCTACTTCAAGGGCGGTGTTAAACCTTTGACTCTCCGCATCAGCGACCTCGACCGTGCCGCACCTATGGGCACAGGTCATATCAAGGCAGGTCTTAACTATGCAATGAGCCTTTATAATATCGTGGACGCTCACGAATGTGGCTACGATGAGAATATGTATGTTGATTCAGCAACCCGTACCTGCATTGAGGAGACCGGTGGTGCCAACATCATCTTTGTCACAAAGGACGGCAAGGTGGTAACTCCTAAATCTAATACCATTCTTCCTTCTATTACCCGTCGTTCACTTATGATAGTTGCCAAGGATTATCTCGGCCTCGAAGTTGAGGAACGTGAGGTTAAGGTTGAAGAGTTGTCTGAGTTTGCAGAGTGTGGCCTTTGCGGTACTGCTGCTGTTATTTCTCCGGTTGGCAAGGTGGTTGACCATGGTAAAGAAATTTGTTTCCCTGCCGGCATGACCGAAATGGGCCCCGTTACCAAGAAACTTTACGAAACCCTTACCGGTATCCAGATGGGAAGACTCCCTGCACCTGAGGGTTGGATCAAGGAAATCAAGTAATTTCAAAGCACGGCTCTGCCGTGCTTTTGCTTTTTGCGCATTAAAGTAATAAACATTCAAAAAATATACAAATATGCACTAAAAATGTATATTTTTTCATAACAATTTATAAAATATGCAAAATAATGAATATTTTTGCAAAAAACTTTCAAAAAACACTTGATTTTTTGAATTTCGGGTGTATAATGTTGACTATACATTAAATTTTGAAGGAGATTTTCAAAAATGGGAGATATCAAAAAGGTAGTTCTTGCCTATTCCGGCGGACTTGATACATCAATTATTATTCCTTGGTTAAAGGAAAATTACGATAACTGTGAGGTTGTTGCTGTTTCGGGCGACGTAGGTCAGGGCACTGAGCTTGAAGGTCTTGAAGAAAAAGCTATTAAAACCGGTGCTTCAAAGCTTTACGTTCTCGACTTGAAGAAGGAGTATGTAGAAGATTATATTTGGCCTTGCCTTAAAGCAGGTGCTGATTATGAAAGCTATCTGCTCGGCACTTCGCACGCACGTCCTTGCATTGCAAAAGCTCTTGCAGACATCGCCATTGAAGAGGGTGCAGATGCAATTTGCCACGGTTGTACCGGTAAGGGTAATGACCAGGTGAGATTTGAACTTACACTTAAAGCTTTCGCACCTGATCTTAAAATCATTGCTCCTTGGAGAGAGTGGGATATCAAATCCCGTGAAGAAGAAATTGAGTATGCAGAGGCACACAACATTCCTTTGAAGATAAACAGAGAGACCAATTATTCCAAGGATAAGAACGTATGGCATCTTTCTCACGAAGGCATGGATTTGGAGGACCCTGCAAACGAGCCTCTTTATAATAAGGAAGGTTTCCTCGAATTAGGTGTTTCTCCTGAGCAGGCACCTGACGTTCCCACATACATCACCATTCACTTTGAAAAGGGTGTTCCTACCGCTATTGACGGTGTTGAGATGGATGGCCTTAAAATCGTTGAGACTCTTAATGAGATCGGTGGCAAAAACGGCGTAGGACTTCTTGATATCGTTGAGAACCGTTTGGTTGGTATGAAGAGCCGTGGTGTTTACGAAACTCCCGGCGGCGCTATTCTTTATAAGGCACACGAACTTTTGGAGATGCTTACGCTTGACAGAGAGACTTCACACTATAAGAAGTTGGTTGCTCAGAAGTTTGGTGAACTCGTTTACTTTGGTCAGTGGTTCACTCCTTTGAGAGAGGCACTTTCCGCATTTGTTGATAAGACACAGGAGAATGTCACCGGCGATGTAAAACTTAAACTTTATAAGGGTAATATCATCAACGCAGGCGTCACTTCCAAGTATTCGCTCTATGATGATGAAATTGCATCTTTCGGCGATGACGAAGGCGCTTACGATCAGACCGATGCAGGTGGATTTATCAATCTTTTCGGTCTTCCTATCACAGTTCAGGCAAAGCTCAACAAGAAGTTGGGTAAATAATTAAAAACTACAACGACGCAGTGGGGAAACTCACTGCGCCGTATATTACTTTATGGAGTTGTAATTTATGAAACTTTGGGCAGGACGCTTCAAAAAAGAACTCGACCCTAAAACTAATGACTTTAACCGCTCGTTGCCGTTTGACAGCCGTATGTACAAGGCTGATATTGAAGGTTCGGTTGCTCATGCAACAATGCTGGGCTCTTGCGGGATCATTTCCGATAAAGACAAGGATGCGATTGTCGCAGGATTAAAGGGCATACTTTCGGATATTGAGGAAGGCAAGTTGCAGTTCGACGATGTTTCGGAGGATATTCATACTTTTATAGAAGCTGAATTAACAAAACGTATTGGTGATGCCGGCAAGCGTCTGCACACTGCCCGAAGCCGTAACGATCAGGTTGCACTCGATATCCGCCTTTATCTTCGCTCCGAATGTGATGAATTGGTTGATATGCTTAAAGCTCTGGTTGAGGTGTTGGCAGAAAAGGCAGAGCAGTATAGTGAGACTGTTATGCCGGGATATACGCATCTCCAACGCGCTCAACCCATAGTGTTCGGACATCAGTTGTTGGCGTATGCTGAAATGTTCATGCGCGATATTGAACGCATCAAGGATTGCAGAAAACGTATGAATGTGTCTCCGTTGGGTTCGGCTGCTTTGGCCGGAACAACATATCCGCTTGACAGGGAAAAGGTGGCAAAGCTTCTTTCGATGGACGGGGTGACGAGAAACAGTCTTGACGGCGTTTCCGACCGCGATTTTGTGCTGGAACTTGCAAGCGCTATGTCAATAATTATGGTGCATTTGTCGCGTTTTGCAGAGGAAATCATTCTCTGGAGCTCGTTTGAGTTTAAATTTATAGAGCTTGACGACGCGTTTTCAACTGGATCGTCAATTATGCCCCAGAAAAAGAATCCCGATATTGCGGAACTTGTACGAGGAAAGTCGGGACGTGTTTTTGGAGATAATATGGCGTTGCTTACTGCTATGAAGGGCATCCCGCTTGCATATAATAAGGATATGCAGGAGGATAAAGAGGCGATTTTCGACTCTATTGATACCGTCGAAAAATGCCTTACGGCCTTTACGCCTATGTTGGACACAATGAAGGTCAATGCCGTAAATATGAGAAAAGCTGCCGCGGGTGGATTTATAAACGCGACCGATTGTGCTGATTTTCTCGTTTCAAAAGGGCTTCCGTTCAGAGATGCTTATAAAGCCACGGGTGAGTTGGTTGCGCGCTGTATTGAACTTGGAACAACACTTGAAGAACTTCCGATGGAAGAATATTTAAAAGTGTGTGATTTGTTCGATGACGGTGTTTTCAAGGCAATAGACCTTGAAAAGTGCGTTTCAGATCGTACGGTTTACGGCGGACCCGCGCCGGAGTGCGTAAAACACCAGGCTGATGAATTGAAAAAACGACTCAGCAACATATAAAACAAAAAACGCCGTAAAATTTACGGCGTTTTTTGTTTTATGATATATTGTAATTTGGTAAAAAGAAGCAACATTTTGTTAAATATTATTCGTAAAAAGCCTTGCAATTTACTTGCTGTCTTGCTATAATATGGATAAGAGTGGCAAAGTGTCGGGATTAGTATACCCATTTTGCCCAAATAGCACAATTCTTTTCAAAAAGGAGAATCATTTATGATGACCAAAACCATCAGAAAAGCAGTCAGCATTTTGTGTGTTGTAGCGGTTCTTATGTCGTTTGTTATTATTGCTCTTCCCAGCACAACTTCGGCATTTAAAATCACCGATACACCCACAGGTACGACTGTAAAACTTACTTTTGAGGACAATGCCGGTATTGTAAAGGCAAACAGCTCAGCAAACTCTTATGTTGCTGATCCTGCTGACGCCAACAATATTACATATAAAGTTCAACATTCTGCAACGGGTTGGACTCAGGCGGTTCTGGGTAAAAACGATAGTGCAACCGCAGTAGCAGATGCATTTATTTTAAAACCCGGTACTCAGTATGTCGTTACTATGAAGTACAAACTCGGTAAAGACACTCAGTTCAATACATCAAAGCAGATTTCTGTGGGACTCTACTATGTAGATGCTGACTCTACTGCAAGTTCGAGAGGCACTTTGGTTGAAGGTTCTACTGTAACTCATGTTGCTGACGATGTCGGTGGCATAAGAGTTGGTAGATCTTACAAGATGAATGCTGACGGACAGTGGATTTCATACAAGTATATTTTCGAAACCCCTGCCAGCCTCGGCGACGAGACCAGCCTTGCTATTTCTTGGGATGTTACATCCAAGGCTAATATCTATCATAATGATGTTTTTGTTGACGAAGTAAATGATTTCGAACCTATTGATAAAACCTATGTGTTCAATGGTGTGAAGGACGGTACCAACGAATATTGGACTCCTAATAACCAATATCTTTTGACCGGTTCTGTTGACGCCAATGGTTACCAGATTAACGCATCTACCAAGTATTTCAGTTACGGTACTGTTGGTTTTAGAACTCGTGAGACCTTCTTCGCAGTGTATGATCCCGATTGCGGTTATATCAAGTTTGACCGCAATTCCAAATATTATATAAATGTTAAATACAAGGTTAATTCCGTGGGTGCTGCAGGTTGGTACTATTCGGCAGTCGGTATCGGTTATTCAGCAACCGAACCCGGCACCAAGTCCGAAACAGCCGTATTCTCGTTCGGCACCAAGTATTCTCAGAACAACACTAATGAAGGATACACCACAACTCTTGGCCAGTGGGATACACTTGAAGCTATTGTAGACGGCAAGCAGGTTAAGGACAACTGGTTGCATATTGTTGTTGATAACTATGCCGCAACTTCTATTACCATCGAATCGATTACTGTTAAGCAGCTTGCTAATCCCGCAGGCGTTGCAACTATCAAGTACGATACAATGGGTGGCAATGCAATGCTTCCCAGCCTTGCGGTTAACGGCTCCACCGTTTCTTTGGCAATTCCTAAGAATAGTGATGCTGACAAGGGCTTTGCAGGCTGGTTTACAGACAGAAACTACACCACTCCTGTTTCTTCAAACTACACTGTAACCGGTGATGTGACTCTTTATGCAAAATGGGATAAGACTCACTCTCAGGTTACATTTGTAAACAACGGTATTGCGACTACTGAGAGACTTGCAGTTGGTCTGAAACTCGACAATGCAGAACGTCCTATTGGAGCTGCATTCTTCGAGGGTTGGTGCACTGATAAGGAGCTTACTCAGTTTATTACTACCGTTCCTGCTGAGGATATCACTGTATACGCAAAGTACAATATTATGTACTCGGCATTTAACCAGGGTGGCGCTTCTGGCTCGCGTGGATCCAATGCAGCGGTTATCGTTCCTGACCCTGATGATCCTACCAACTCTGTAATGAGCCACCTTGTTGCATCTGATGCTAACACCTTTAACTTTGAAGTTGCTTTAAGTGATATTGCAGGTGCTCCCGCATATACACTTCAAACCAATACTAGTTACACAATTTCTTATAAAGTAAAGGTTTCAAAGACCGATGCAAAGGTTCAAGTTGTTCTCTACACAGGTAGTGATCCTGCTGCCTTTAAGGCTCCCGCAGGTTCTTCCTATACCTTCGCTGAGGGCTCACTTTCAGAGGCTGGTTCGGAATGGGTAACTGTTACTACATCTATTAAGACCGGCGAAAGTCTTTATAAAGATCGCGTGAACTGGAACTGGCAGGATAACCTCTATTTCTGCTTCGTTAGCCGCAAGTCCAGCGATTCGATGAACAACCTTACCAAAGGCATTACAGTTTATATTGACGACTTGACTATCGTTCCTGAGTTTACCGAGGTTCCCGAAGGTGCAGTTGGCGTGTTCTTTGAGACCAACAGCGAGGAAATCTCTCCCGTACTCGGATACGCAGGTGAGAAAATTATAATGCCTGAGAACCCCACCCTCGCAGGTCATAAGTTTGTCGGTTGGTATACTGACAAACAGTTCAAGAACAAGTTCACATCCAATGTATTCCCCGCGAAGACCACAACTCTTTATGCAAAGTGGGAAATGACTGAGTGGGTAATGGATTTCGAGTCGTCATACGACAAAACTTCGATTTCCGGCCGTTACAATATTGAAACAGAGAACGGAAACACCTATCTCCGTTACAACTATGAACAGGGTAAAGCGGTTTCCACATCTGCTCCTGAAGAGTTTGGACGTGCAACGTTTAACCTTGGCTCAGGCAAACCGTACCTCGGCACTGAGGGCGTAACCTATACTGTTAAGTTTAAGTATAAGGTTGTTGAAACCAATAGTGCTGTCAAGACTGGTATCAGATCACTTTCCAGCCAAGCGTTCAACACTTGGACAAATGGTATCCTCCAGAGCAGTGCTGTAAACTTCAACACCGATTCTAATAAGTGGCAGGAGGGCGAGTTTGTATTTAGTCCTCAGAGTATGTACTCCGCTAACGCACTTGGTTTCGCTGTTTGTGGTGACTCGACCGTACTTTTGGATGACTTCGTAATTACTGCCAACATTGACGTTGCCAACGTTTATGGCACAACAATGTTTATGTTTAACGCGAACGGTGGTAAGGAAATTGATGCCATCGGCGGTAACCCCGGTGAGAAGATTTACCTCCCCACCACAACCCGCGATAACTTCTACTTCAAGGGTTGGTACCTCGACAAGAACTGCACAAGACCTTTCACAGAAACTGTTTACACCGAAGATAGCAGAACTCTTTATGCAGGATGGGCATTGAAGTCTCTTACCGAAAACTTCGAAGAGCTTCCCGCAACTGTTCAGATGCGTGGTGTCTCGGGCGTATATGATTATTACAGCAAGAGAACCATGGGATATGATGAAGCAAATGTGAACACAGGTTCTGCATCTATTTATCGTAGAGGTACTGCTGAGGGTACAAAAGGATTTACGCTTTGCCGTGACAATACTATGACACTTGACGTTGGCAGCGAGTATACACTTACTATTTACGTCAAGCCTACTAATGTTACCGATCCTAACGGTACAATTAACCTCACAAGCCTTGGAACTAACACCGGTATCACTTCACCTACTGAGACTGAACCGATCATCACTGTCGGTGAACTTACAGTAGGCGAGTGGCAGAAGATTTCCTACACCTTCACTGCTAAGGAATCTTTTGTAGGTATTTCTACAACCGCCGGAAACGATATGTATTTCGATACTGCAAAGATTGTTATTAACAACTATGTAGGTTCTGATACAGGCGATACCTCGGTAAGCCCTGTTATTGTTTGCTTGTTGGTTGTCATCGCTTGCGGTGCACTCGTAATTACCGGCAAAAAGGTTTTCAACAAATAATAATTTAAAAATGGACGCGGTCGTTTAGACCGCGTCTTTTTTCGCGTGTGCACTGCTTAAAGGGTAGTGAAAATTTTGTTAAAACATAAACAAATTGCCGAAATAGTATTGAGTTTTGAAGAAAAAACGTGTATAATGGACTAAATAGTTGACGGGCGTTGAACAAGATGTTGTAAGTCAGCATCGTGTTCAATGCCCGCCGGCAAGAGAAAGGAGAAGAAGTTTATGAATTATTCTATTGAAGTTCAAAACATGTGCACTGTAGCCAAGGGTCCGCACCATGGTCCGGCTCCTATCCCCGAAGAGGGCAAATGGGTACAGGCAAAAGAAATTAAGGACATTTCTGCTTACACTCACGGTGTGGGCTGGTGTGCTCCTCAGCAGGGTGCCTGCAAACTTTCCCTTAACGTTAAAGAGGGTATCATTGAGGAGGCTTTGGTTGAGACTATCGGTTGCTCCGGTATGACTCACTCCGCAGCTATGGCTGCTGAAATCCTTCCCGGCAAAACTCTTTTGGAAGCTCTTAATACCGACCTCGTTTGCGATGCTATCAACACCGCTATGCGTGAGTTGTTCTTGCAGATCGTTTACGGTCGTTCACAGTCCGCTTTCTCTGAGGACGGTCTTGTAATCGGCGCAGGTATGGAAGACCTCGGTAAAGGCGAGCGCTCAATGGTTGGTACCATGTACGGCACCAAGGCAAAGGGCGTAAGATACCTCGAAATGACAGAAGGCTATTGCACAAGAATGGCTCTTGACGAGAACGATGAAGTTATCGGCTACGAGTTCGTATCTCTTGGTAAAATGACCGACTTCATTAAGAAGGGTATGGAGCCTAACGAAGCTTACGAAAAATCTAAGGGTACATACGGTAGATTTGCAGATGCTGCAAAATATATCGACCCGAGAAAAGAATAAGGAGGTACGCCACAATGAGTTTATTTGAAGGTTATGAAAGAAGAATAGACAAGATTAACGGCG
>JAZRMK010000005.1:0-35960 GCA_045647525.1 Acutalibacteraceae bacterium | reverse complement strand
TGCAACAATTTCTGCTCCTACTGTATAGTTCCTTATACAAGAGGACGTGAGGTTTCGCGTGAGCCTGAGGCGGTATTACAAGAAGCAAGATACCTTATTGCTGACGGTGCGAAGGAAATTATGCTCTTGGGGCAGAATGTTAATTCCTACGGTAAGGGAAATAAATGCGAAATGAATTTTGCAGGTCTTTTGCGTGCTATCAACGCACTTGACGGCGATTTCAGGATAAGGTTTATGACCTCGCACCCGAAAGACTGTTCCGAAGAGTTGTTGGTTGCTATGAGCGAATGTGAAAAGGTCGAGCGCCATCTGCACCTGCCCGTTCAATGCGGTTCAAATAGAATCTTAAAGGCTATGAACCGCGTTTATGATGTGGAAAGATATAAAAAACTTGTGAAAAGGGCGCGCGAATTGATGCCCGATATCGAGTTTACAAGTGATATAATCGTAGGATTCCCGGGCGAAACTTATGACGACTTTAAAGGCACCCTTGAACTTATAAAAGAGGTTAAATATTACTCGTTGTTCACATTCATTTTCTCACCCCGCCCCGGTACTCCCGCTGAGAAGATGGAAGAGGTTGCCACAAAGCAGGAAAAGTCGAAATGGTTTTCTGAAATGCTGGCGGTACAGGAGGAAATCACTAAGGAGACCAACAGCAAACTTATAGGCAAAAAGGTTCGTTTGCTCATCGAGGATGAAGATGACGGACGAGCAGTTGGCAGGTCAAGTGAAAATTATGTTGTAACACTCGATAACGAAAGATTGCCGATAGGTACTTTTGTTGAGGCGCAAATAACGTTATTTGACGGAATTTTACACGGAAAAACAATTTAAAGGAGAAAATAAAAATGGATATTATTGAAGCAGCAAGACAGTTGGGTGCAGCCATTCAGGCTGATGAAAGATACAAGAAACTGGTTGCAACAAGAAGAGTTAACGATGACGACAAAGCATTGCAGGAGCTTATCGGTGAGTTTAACGTTGCCCGTATGGCAATAGACAACGAACTTACCAAGGAAGAAGCAGAGCGTGACGAGGCTAAAATCAATGAATTTAACGCTAACCTTCGCCAACTCTATGGCAAAATTATGTGCAACGACAGTATGATGGCTTTTAACGAGGCTAAAAAAGAGTTTGAATCCGCCATGGAAAAGGTCAATGGTATTATTGAATTGTCCATTCAGGGTGAAGATCCTGCAACCTGCCAGCCCGCAGAGGCTTGTACCGGTAGTTGTGCTACCTGCGGCGGTTGCCACTGATATTTTTAACTTCTGTTAAGGGGTGAACTGATTTTGGGTGAACTTTCACCGATGATGCGTCAGTATCTGGAAATCAAGGAGCAGAACAAAGACTCTCTTCTGTTTTTCAGAGTCGGCGATTTTTATGAAATGTTTTTCGAGGATGCCGTCACTGCATCGCGCGAGCTTGAACTTGTACTTACAGGTAAAGACTGTGGCTTAGAAGAAAGAGCTCCGATGTGCGGTGTACCGTATCACAGCTGTGAGGGATATATTGCGCGTCTTATCGAAAAGGGATATAAGGTCGCCATTTGCGAACAAACAGAGGACCCGGCCAGTGCAAAGGGTCTTGTTCGCCGTGACGTTATAAGAGTCGTTACCCCGGGAACAGTTTTGGAGGACTCGATGCTTGATGAGTCCAGAAACAACTATTTAGCAAGCATTGTTTTTGAGGGCAAAAATTATGGCTTGTGCTTTGTGGACGCGTCGACCGGTTCGCTTAATGTTACCGAAATAAAGGGTGCAGACACGTATAACCGTGTCGTGAGTGAACTGGGACGTTTTACCCCGAAGGAAATTATAACGGTCAAAGGATTTTGCGATAAAAAGGATATCGTTTCCTTTATTAAAAACAGAATTCCTTGTTGCGTAACGGTAATTGATGAGGAAAATTTCGATTTAGGTGCCGCTACGGCTACCGTTTGCCAACAGTTTAAGGTGACCGATGTTGCCGAATTGGGATTTGATGCTGAATCTTTGTCGTTACGTGCTTTGGGTGCCGCTATCGGATATCTCGAAAAAACGCAGATGGGTGGTATGGAACGGATCTCGACCGTAAATCTTTATACCGATAACCAGTATATGCGAGTCGATGTTACCGCAATGCGAAACCTTGAACTCTGCGAAACTATGCGTGGCAAGTCCAAACGCGGTTCGCTTTTGTGGGTTATTGATAAAACCAAGACTGCAATGGGCAAACGATTGATTCGCCGTTTTATTGAGCAACCGCTTATGGATGTAATGGCGATAGAATCACGCTACAACGGAGTTGATGAACTGTGTTCTGATACCGTTATGTGCGCAGAACTGCGTGAGGCTTTAAGCGGTGTTCACGATATGGAGCGTCTTATGACCCGTATCGTTTACGGTACCGCAGGCGCGAGGGAATTGAGGTCGCTCTGCTTTACGATGTCGTTATTGCCCGCAGTTAAAAAATTACTTAAAGACTGCCGAAGCCGTATTATTTCCGACGCGGTTGAAAACATCGATACGCTCGATGACCTTTGCAGTCTTATTGATAAAGCCATTGTTGAGGAACCACCGTTCTCGGTACGTGAAGGCGGAATCATCAAGGAAGGCTACAACAGTGATGTTGACCTTCTGCGTTCCGATATGTCGGATGGCAAGAGCATCATCTCAAAGATAGAGGCAGAAGAAAGAGAAAAGACCGGAATCAAGACCTTGAAGGTGCGTTACAACAAGGTTTTCGGTTACTATATCGAGGTCACCAACTCGTTTAAAAGTATGGTGCCCGACCACTACATAAGAAAGCAAACGCTGACCAACTGTGAACGCTATATTACCGAGGAACTTAAAACCATTGAAGCGCGTGTACTTGGCGCGAAAGAACACAGTGTTCAGCTTGAATATCAGATTTTTGACGGTATAAGAAAGACGGTTGCTGAAAGTCTTTCGAGGGTACAGAAAACTGCTGATGCGGTTGCTTTGCTCGATGTTCTGGCTTCGTTTGCGACCGTGTCCGTCGAAAACAACTACTGCCGACCGACTTTGAATGTCACGGGTAACCTTAACATCGCATCGGGAAGACATCCTGTGGTAGAGATGCTGAGTTCTGCACCGTTTGTGCCGAATGATACGGTGTTGGACCAGAATGCCAACCGTTGCGCTATAATCACAGGTCCCAATATGGCAGGTAAATCGACCTATATGAGACAGGTTGCCATTATTGTTATCATGGCGCAGATAGGCTGTTTTGTTCCTGCACTTTCGGCGGAAATACCCATAACCGATGCGGTATTCACACGAGTTGGTGCATCAGATGACTTGGCTTCGGGACAGTCTACCTTTATGGTCGAAATGAGTGAGGTGGCGCATATTCTTAAAAACGCGACCTCAAAGAGCTTGCTGATCTTAGATGAGATCGGACGAGGCACATCTACCTATGACGGCATGTCGATAGCACGTGCTGTGCTGGAATTCGTGAGTGATAAGAAGAGAATAGGTGCAAAAACACTTTTTGCGACCCATTATCACGAACTGACCGCTTTGGAAGATCAGGTTGACGGTGTTAAGAACTACAATATTGCCGTTAAAAAGAGGGGCGACGACATTACATTTTTACGTCGAATCGTTCGCGGCGGTGCTGATGACAGTTACGGCGTTGAGGTCGCCAAACTTTCGGGAATTCCCGAGAAGGTCATCTCACGAGCTAAGGAAATTTTAAAGAGCCTTGAAAACGGTGAGGGAGCAGGTAAGACCTCTATCACGGGTGACGAAGCACAGATGCAGATGACCATTGAACTGCACGGTGCCAAACAGTTGTTGGAAGAACTCAAACTCACCGATGTCAACACACTTACACCTATTGAGTGTATGAGTGTGCTTAATGATTTTGTTAAAAAAGCTAAGGAAATACAATAATTTTCAGCGGTTGTACAACTGCGGAACGGAGGAAATTATGAAACTCGGCGGAAGATATAAGGTTATCGGTAAAAAGAAATTTGCAAAACTCGATATGTCCTACGATGAGGTTTTGGACAAGTTTGAAGAAGCCCTTTGTGACGTTTCGGAAGAATCACGTCTTGCAGGCAGTATTGACCGTGATACAGGCGTTTTCAAAATCGAGTATAAGGTCAATCCCAAGAAAAAGGATGCCTACGAAACCTATTGCCTGCTTGTTCAGGTCAAGGGCAAGCCTGACGGCACCACTAAAATTGAGTATGCCTTTGTGTTTGACCGTTTTATATACTGGTATACAAAGTTGCTGTCGCTTATATGTTTTGCAGTGCCCCTGGCAGCAGCAGGATTTGTATATTTCAAGTTCCAAATGCGAGAACTTATGCATCTTGCTCTCTATATTCCGTTATTGCTCATCTCGGCATTCGGTATGTTCTCACTTATAGGATACAGAGAGAAAAAGAGCGACGTTGAACCGATGGTAGAAGAGTTCGAACAGTTGCTTGTTTCTGCTTTTGAAGAAAGCGAAGAGTAATATATTAAAACACACTTGAAAAGGGAGGTGGCAAAAATGTCCGAAATAAAGGTTTTGCCTAAATCTGTGGCTGAACTTATAGCGGCAGGCGAGGTGGTCGAACGTCCTGCATCGGTTATTAAGGAGTTGGTCGAAAACTCTATCGATGCTAAATCGACTCAAATAACCGTCGAGATTCAAAACGGCGGAGTGACTTTTATGCGCGTGACCGACAATGGCTGCGGTATTGATTTTGATAATGTTGCAACGGCATTTTTACGCCACGCAACCAGCAAGGTCAGCACCGAAAGTGATTTGAATGAGATTATGACCCTGGGATTCAGAGGAGAAGCACTGGCTGCTATTTCTTCGGTTTCGAGGGTAGAGATGTTGACCAAACCAAGATCGCAAGAGGTAGGTTCTCTTTATAAATCCGAGGGTGGAAACAATGTTTCTGTCAGCGAGGCAGGTTGCCCTGACGGCACAACGATTATTATAAGAGATCTGTTTTTCAATACCCCTGCGAGAATGAAGTTTCTTAAAAAAGATGTGGCTGAGGGTAATGCCGTTCTGGCAATTCTGGACCATATTGCGCTTTCCCATCCCGAAATCTCCTTCCGTTTTATACGTGACGGAAAATCGGTGTTTACAACATCGGGCGACGGGAAACTGATGTCGGCAATATATGCCGTTTGTGGCAGGGAGTTTGCTTCAACGCTTATTCCCGTTGAGAGTGAACTTAACGGAATCAAGGTTTCGGGATACACCTGCAAACCCGCCACTTGCAGACCTAAAAAGAACGCGCAGTTTGTGTTTTTGAACGGCCGTTATGTCCGTTCGGGAACGGTGGCTATGGCTTTGGAAACGGCTTATAAGAATTCTGCAATGGTGGGCAGATTCCCTGCGGCCGTACTGCATTTGACCGTGCCTTACGGTGCCGTCGATATCAATGTTCATCCTGCAAAAACAGAAGTGCGTTTTTCGGATGAGAAAAGGATTTTTGATTGTGTGCATTTTGCAGTAAAAAATGCCATCGCAAAGGGCGATGAACGCCCGCAAATGAGTATGCCGACCAATAACGGCTTTAAGTACAGAATGTCGTCAGAGGAATACCGCCAGACCGTTATTCCCGAATTGCATAAAAGCGCCGACAGAAAAATCGACAGTTATGAAAAGATGCTTGAAAGAGCAGTACAGAACGCTCCTAAGCCTACATTTTCCGATGTGGCACCGAAAAAAGACGGTTATGTAATAAAGACAGAAAGTAAGCCTTTGAACGCCTCGGTCGCCAAAATCAAAGAGCAGACAAAACCTTTTGAGGTTGTAAATGAGGTTGTGGAACCCCAAAATGTTAAAGAGATTCAGGCAGAGCCGAAGCCGGAAATCAACTACACCGAGCTTTTGGCGGAAAAAATCAAAAAATCACTTGAAAACATAGAGCTTGAAGAGAAGAAAGAGGAACCGACGGTCTCAAAAACCAACGACTGCGAGTTGGAACAGCCCATTCGTTATATCGGCGAGGTTTTCAGTACCTACATTTTAGCCCAGAAAGGCGAAGGATTGTTCCTTATCGACAAGCACGCCGCACACGAACGCATTTTGTTCAATAAGTTCAAAAAACAGATATCGGTCGATCCGCAGATGCTGTTAGTTCCCGAGCAGGTCGTGTTGAAGGATGACTATTCGGTAGTTATGGATAATTTTGAACTTATAAACAGTGCAGGATTTGAGGTTGAAGATTTCGGTGACAATACGGTGCTTGTTCGTGCCGTTCCTGCTGCATTACTCGGCGAAAACGTAACCGACATTATACTTGAACTTGCCGACGGTTTATCTAAAAAGAAGACCGTTGAGATAGAAAAAATGGAACGTATTTTCGAAACAATGGCGTGCAGAGCCGCAGTAAAAGCAGGCAATCTTTCTTCTGATGAAGAGTTGAAGGCTTTGGCCCAAACAGTGCTTTCATCCAAAGAAATTATGTACTGCCCGCACGGCAGACCTGTTGCCATTGAACTAACAAGAAAAGAAATCGAAAAACAATTCGGAAGGATATAAAATGAGCGAAAAAATCCCCGTCATTGCAATAGTCGGTCCGACCGCTTCGGGCAAAACGGCACTCGGTGTCGGGGTTGCAAAGGAGTTGTCGGGTGAGGTCATCTCGGCCGATTCCATGCAGATCTATAACAATATGCCGATAGCTTCGGCTGCGCCTACCGCTGAAGAAACTGCCGATGTAAAGCACCACTTGGTTGGCTTTGCTGACCCAAAAGTGAAATTTTCGGTGGCGGAGTTTGTAAAGATGGCGTCGTCTGTAGCAGAAGATATTTACAGCCGAGGCAAAATGCCGATAATCGTTGGCGGAACAGGTCTTTATATTGACAGTTTATTAAACGGCATAACCTTTAATGATGAGGACAGCACCGACATAAGACTGCTTTTGGAAAAAGAGGCAGAGGAGCAGGGAATTGATGTGCTTCTTGAACGACTCAGAAGCGTGGATGCTGAAACTGCCGAGCGGTTGCACAAAAATGACCGCAAACGCATCATAAGGGCGTTGGAAGTGTATGACCTGCACGGCAAGACTATGACCGAACTAAACCGTGAGTCGTTGCAAAAAGGCAGGAGGTTCGACCCGGTGATTTTGGGAATCACCTACCGCGACCGAGAAAAGCTGTACGACAGAATAAACAGACGCGTTGATATCATGCTTCAAAACGGAGTGCTTGACGAGGCTCGTGTTGCGTTTGAGCAGGGTGTTGGTAACACGGCAGTTCAGGCAATAGGTCATAAAGAGTTTTTTCCGTATTTTAGGGGCGAAATAACACTTGAACAAGCGATAGATGCGTTAAAGCAGGCAACAAGAAGGTATGCTAAACGGCAGTTGACCTGGTTTAGAAGAAACGAAAACATACATTGGATCTACGCCGATGAAACACCTGATACGGTGTCAAAGGCAATGGAGATTATAAAGCGAGAAGAGAGGTGACGGAATGAATAAAAGTGTTGTGAACTTTTTTAAATTGTTAGCAGTGGCTTTTGTGGTTTTCTATCTCTTTTCACAGCTTTATTCGGTATTTATCAATCCCGTCACTACCGATACCGTGTATAGCCACTCGACCTATTCAGGCTATTCGACCGTTGGTTATATAATTCGAAACGAAACGGTTATCACAAATAATTTAAGCGGTTCTTTGAGTTTTTCCGTGTCTGACGGTGGCAGGGTGGCAAAAGATGGAACGGTGGCTGTTGTTTATAACAGTAATCAGGATGCTGACCGTCAGTTGCAGATCGATGCTTTACAAAAGCAGATAGACACCCTTAAAAAAATCCAGGGTTATAATGACATTTACGCCGCCGATACGGGTGTTATCAGCAATCATATTCATTCGTCACTTATGTCAGTAATAGAAGCTACACAGGGAAGTAATCTTTCTAATGATAACTCTATACAAAGTTTGCTCGAAAACATCAACAGAAAACAAATAATTACCGGCGAGGTTGCTGACTTTAACTCCCTTATTGCGTCGTTGGAGTCGCAAAAGGCTTCGCTTATAGGCGCAATGGCGCCGCAAAAAGGTGTGATTACGGCGTCGGAGTCGGGTTATGTTGTCTGTGCGGTAGACGGATACGAGAATGTCATAACCGGTGAAAATATTGACCAACTCAATGCCGATACATTGGCTTCGGTAAAACCGGCGGCAGTAAATAGCAACGCAGTTTGCAAAGTTGTCAGTGATTACCAGTGGTACATAGCAGTGCAGATGCCTTTCGATGAGGTTTTGAACCTTAAAAAAGATGATACTGTAACTATTATGACGGAACTTGTTTCGGCACCCGAATTGAAGGTTACGGTAGTATCGGTCAATAAGGAGTCGGTTGGCAAAAACGCGGTCGTTGTGTTCTCGTGCGATACGATGAATAAGGAACTTGCAACGTCAAGATTTGTTGACGTTACCGTTGTTTACAGCAGGTTCGACGGCTTGAAGGTCGATAACCGTGCCATACGTACTGTTGACGGTGTTCAGGGTGTGTATGTTCTGCTTGCGTCGCAGGTGAAGTTCGTTCCCGTCAACGTTTTGTGGAACGGGGAAAATTTCTCTATTGTCGAAAAGCAGGCGTCGGATAAGAAGGTATTAAGGCTTTACGACGAGATAGTAGTTAAAGGAAAGAATTTGCATGACGGAAAAATTGTTAAATAATGAGGCAGAACGCATTGCTTGGTTTGATGCTAACTATAAAGAGGTCAGGGAAAACATTGAAAAGGCCTGTGCCGAGGTTGGAAGGGACCCGAAGGAAATAATTCTTCTGGCAGCTACAAAGACAGTGCCGGTTGCTGTCATAAACCACGCAATAAATGAAGGCGTTGAGTTTATAGGTGAGAACAGGGTGCAGGAGTTCTTGTCTAAAAAGGACGAACTTTCAACCAATGTTCACCGTCACTTTATAGGCCATTTGCAGACAAACAAGGTCAAGGACATTGTAAATGAGGTCGAAATGATTCATTCGGTTCATTCCGTGAAGTTGGCGAAGGAAATCGACAAGCAGTGTAAAAGGCATGATAAATGTATGGACATTTTGCTTGAAGTCAACATCGGAAACGAGGATTCAAAATCGGGCTTTTCGCCCAATGAGATTGAAGACGCAGTGTTAGAAATTTCAAAACTTCCCAATGTTTGCATTAAAGGGTTAATGACAATTCCTCCGATTTGTGAAGATTCTGAAAAAATATCGCAATATTTTGCCGAAATGCGTAAACTGTTTATTGACATTGAGGCAAAAAAGTTGGATAATAAAAATATACTGTATCTTTCTATGGGTATGTCCGGCGATTATGTTGAGGCCATCAAAAACGGCGCAAATATAATAAGGCTGGGAACCTGTCTTTTCGGACAGAGAGATTACTCAAAATAAAAAAGTAAATTAAAGCGAAGGAGATTACTTATGAGCTTTTTTGACAAAATCAAGGACATCATGAGCGCATCTGACGAAGATGAGGATTTTACCGAGGTAGAGGCTCCCAAGGCAGAAACCACTAAGGAAGATTACTATTCTTCTGTCGGCAGATCTTACGAGAGAGAAAAGACCACCCAGTTCCCCAGCGACCGCAAAGCAGGCAAGAGCACTGCTGCTGTTCGCACTTCTCAGATTCAGGTCGCACTTGTAAAGCCTGAAAGAATTGAGGATGGTACCGCTATTGCTGACCATATGGCAGACGGCAGAACCGTAGTTTTGAACCTCGAAGCTGCCAATCGCGAAACCCAGCGTAGACTGCTTGACTTCCTCAGCGGTGCAGCATATGCACACGACGGAAGAATCAAGAAGGTTGCTAACAGCACCTTTATCATCACCCCTAAGAATGTTGATGTGATGGGCGAACTTCTTCTTGACGAAATCGAAACTACTGAAAAGTACTATTGATTTTAATTGATGACACAAAAGGATTCGGAAATACTTAAAGGCAGAATCAGGGATACAGTAAAACTTTGTGAGAAGAATAATTCTCCCAAATTTTTAGGATTTCTTGATTCTAACGGGGCTGCAATAGCGCAAAATATTGCGCGGCAGGAATCGGCAAAATTTATGCTCTACGGAGGATATGATTCGGCTGAAAGACTTTATTTCGGTGCGTTTCCCGATTGGTGCGACAGCAAAGAAGAACTTTTTCCGATAGTCAAGTTGAAAATCACCAATAAAAGTGACAAGAAACTCAGCCATAGGGACTTTTTAGGGGCCCTTATGGCTTTGGGTCTTGAACGGGATGTTTTAGGTGATATCCTTGTGTCTTATCCCGAAACCATTGTGTTTGTGGCACGGTCGGTTGCCGATTATATCATAACTACGGTCGATAAAATCGGTTCTTCCGGCGTGGAGATTTCTATTGATGAAGCAGACACTTTGCATTTTTGCAACACCTTTTCGGAACATAGCGGGACGGTGGCGTCGCCACGGCTTGACTGTGTTGTTGCCGAACTGATCAAGGGTTCACGAGGCAAAGCGGTGTCCGTTATCGAGGAAGGTCTGGTTGCGGTCGGCGGTGTTGCGGTGACCAAAGTTACCAGGAATGTTGTCGAAGGCGATATTATATCGATTAGAAGAGTCGGCAAGTTTGTGATTGACGGTATAACTGATGTTACCCGAAAGAACAGAATTGCTCTTAAATACAGAAAGTATGTTTGAATTTGGAGGAACAAGTTATGAAAACACCTGAACAGATTCGTGATATGGAGTTTCAGAGTTCTCCCGTGGGAGGATATAAAAAAAGTGATGTTGACCTGTTTTTAGAAGAGGTTGCATCTGAAATAGAAATCTTGTTGAAGCAGAAGTTGGATGTTGACCGCAAATTACAGGAAATCAGCAAAAAGGCTCCCGAGGCGGCACTCACTTCGGCAGGTATTCAAAATGTGCTTGTAAGCGCACAGCGTGTTGCCGAGCAGATTACCGACGATGCAAGAAATCAGGCAGAAACAATCATTGCCGACGCTAATTTGAAATTGACCGAGGCAGGAATGAAGGCACAGGAAATTATTTCCGAAGCTGAGAAGAATGCTTCGCTTTTGGGCAAGACTGCAGAGGTTGAAGCAACAAAAATTATCGCTGAGGCAGTTAAAAATGCTGAGGAGATCGTCGCTGCCGCAAAGGAAAGCGTTGATTTACAGCAGAAACTTTACGACCGCCTTAAAATTGAAGTGTCCGATTTCAAGAAAAAGGCAGTTTCTCAGTGCGCAGCCGTTTTGGAACTTATGAATCAGTTGCCTGACGAAATTCCTTTCAATATAGAGAGAGCAAAAACCGTTCTTTCAATAGATTTCAACGACCCCGCAGCACTGCTTGACAATGCTGTGTCTGAGAAGTTGGCTCAGCAAAAGTCTGAGGCCGAAGCCGCAGCAGCTGCTGAACTCGCTAAAAAAGAGGCTGAGGAACAGGAGAAAATTGCTGCCGCTCTGAAAGCAGAAGCCGATGCAGCTTTTCAGGCCGAGGTGATTTCAAGCTCTTCTGCAATTGTTGAGGAGCCTGCTGTTGATGAAATCCCTGCGGTCAAAGAATCAGACGATGTTGACGAATATCAGTTGACATTCGATGAGGCTACTGCCGCTGTTGAGGAGATCCCCGCAGTTGAAGAAGCACCCACAATGACCGAGGCACCCATTAAAAAGGGTAAAATCAGCTTCGGCGAAGATGACGAAGATGATGATGAAGAAGACGATGAAAATGAGTCGGAAGGCTTCTTCTTTAAAAAGAAAAAGAGATAATTTATCAAAGAATCCCGAGGGTGAATTTTCACTGTCGGGATTTACGAGCATTTAAACACTGCCGAAATTTTGCCCGAATTATGTTATCTTAGCGAGGGTTTAAAATAGCGGCAAAAGGAGTATATATAATGAATTACAATGAGACACTTAATCTGCCTGTAACGGAATTTCCTATGCGTGCCGGGCTTCCCACAAGAGAACCTGAAGCATTGAAAGAGTGGCAGGACAGTAACACCTACGAGGAACTTATGAAGCATAACGAGGGCAAACCTCTTTATGTTCTTCACGACGGCCCTCCGTATGCTAACGGTATTATCCACATGGGTACTGCGCTCAACAAATCCTTGAAGGATTTTGTTCTTCGCTATAAGAATATGTCGGGATTCAAGGCACCTTATGTCCCCGGTTACGACACACACGGTCTTCCCACCGAACTTAAAGCTCGTAAAAAGGCGGGTGTTAGTTCAACAGCAGCAGTTTCTGCTTTGGAACTCAGAAAAATTTGCCGTGAGTTCGCATTGGGATTTGTTGAAGACCAGCGCAGACAGTTTGAGCGTCTTGGAGTTTTGGGTGATTGGGCAAATCCGTACCTCACCTTAAAACCCGCTTATGTTGCAAAGCAGGTCGAGATTTTTGGCAAAATGGCTGAAAAGGGATATATTTATAAGGGCTTGAAGCCGGTTTACTGGTGTCCCGAATGCCAGACTGCTTTGGCTGAGGCTGAAATTGAATATGCCGAGGATCCTTGCCATTCCATCTATGTTAAGTTCAGAGTTTCCGATGATTGCGGTAAACTTTCCGCACTCGGTGCAGAGGTAGAAAAGACCTTCTTCGTTATCTGGACAACTACTACCTGGACATTGCCCGCTAACCTTGCTATCTGTGTAGGCCCTGATTATGACTACGGCGTTTACAAGGCTAACGGCGAATACTACGTAATGGCAACCGAACTGGCAGCAAACTCTTTCAAGGCTGCTAAAATTGATGAATATGAGCTTTTGGGCACTATTAAGGGCTCGGAGCTTGAATATATCAAGTGTGCACATCCCTTTATCGACCGCACCTCGTTGGTTATCGTAGGTAATCACGTAACGCTTGAAAGTGGTACCGGTTGTGTCCATACTGCCCCCGGTCACGGTGTTGACGACTTTGAGGTCTGCCGTAACTACCCCGAGGTTGGTATGGTCGTTCCTGTTGACCACAAGGGCGTGCTCACTGCTGAGGCAGGTCCTTTTGCAGGACTTACTACCGATGCTGCAAACAAGGCTATTGCTATTAACCTTGATGAAAATGGCTATCTTTTCGCTTTGGAAAAGATCATCCACCAGTATCCTCACTGCTGGCGTTGTAAGTCACCCATTCTCTTCCGTGCTACTGAACAGTGGTTCTGCTCAATTTCGGCGTTTGCTGACCGAGCTATTGAAGAGATAAAGGGTGTTAAATGGGTTCCCGGTTGGGGTGAAGACCGTATTGCAGGAATGATCAAGGACCGTTCTGACTGGTGTATTTCACGTCAGCGTACATGGGGTGTACCCATTCCGATCTTCTACTGTGCTGATTGCGGTAAGGAGCTTATCACTCCCGAATCTATCGCAAAGATCGTTGAGATCTTCCGTGAAAAAGGTGCAGATGCTTGGTATGAGTTGTCCGAAAAAGATCTTATGCCCGAAGATTCAAAATGTTCTTGCGGCAGCACCAATTTCAAGAAAGAAACCGATATTATGGACGTTTGGTTCGATTCAGGCGTATCACACGCTGCTGTTTTGGACGAACGTGAGGATCTGGCTTCTCCTGCCGACCTTTATTTAGAGGGTGCTGACCAGTACAGAGGTTGGTTCCAGTCTTCGTTGCTCACCTCGGTTGCAGCATACGATAAAGCACCTTACAAGACCGTTGTAACTCACGGTTGGGTAGTTGACGGTGAAGGCAAGAAGATGTCAAAATCTATCGGTAACACCATCAACCCCGACGATATCGTAAGTCAGTATGGTGCTGATATCCTTCGTTTGTGGGTTGCATCTTCCGACTATCACGCTGATATCAGAATTTCTAAGGACATTCTGAAACAGCTTAGTGAAGTTTACAGAAAGATAAGAAATACTGCCAGATTTATTCTGGGTTGCGTAAATGATTTCGACCCCGATAAAGATGCAGTTGAATATGATAAGTTAGAGGAGATGGATAAGTTTGCATTGATGCGTCTTGAACAGATTGTTGAGGAATGCACCAAGGCTTATGACGAATTTGAGTATCACCTCATTTTCCACGCAATCCACAACTTCTGTGTATTGGATATGTCCAACTTCTATCTTGATGCCGCAAAGGACAGACTTTATGTTGAGGCTGTTGACTCTGCAACACGCCGTGCGGCGCAGACTACGATTTACACCGTTCTTCATACATTGACTCGCCTTATTGCTCCGATTCTGGCTTTCACATCCGATGAAATTTGGAAGTTTATGCCCCATAAGTCGACCGATGATGTAAGAAACGTTATTTTCAATGAATTCCCCAGGGCAAATGTTAAGGTTGAGCCCGAATTTATGGCTCGTTGGGACAGAATTCATACCATTCGCGACGATATTAAGAAGGCTTTGGAAATTGCCCGTACCGCAAAGGTTATCGGCGCTTCGTTGGAAAGTGAAGTTACCGTATTTGCAGAGGGTGAAACCTATGACTTCCTTAAATCGTGCGAGGATATGCTTAAAACGATATTCATTGTTTCCAATGTGAAGTTGGAAAATACCGACGGTGGCGAATTTAAGGGTGAGACCGGTATCGGTGTTACTGTTCGCCGTGCAGAAGGTGAGAAGTGCGAGCGTTGCTGGACCTACTCCAAAACAGTAGGCGAGAGCACCGAGCATCCCACTCTTTGCAGCCGTTGTGCCGCTATTGTAGGCAAATAATAGTTTAAGGAGTACTTTAATGACTGCTTTATTAGCTATCATTTGCGGGGTGTTGGTTGTGGGTCTTGACCAGTTGACCAAGTATTTGATCACTATTCATATGGACCCGAATGAGATAATCACAGTAATACCCTCGATTTTAAAATTTCATAGGATCCCGCCCAACACCGGAATTGCTTTCGGCAATCTTGAAGGACAGACCTGGATGATTATCACCGTTACTGTTTTTATTATGATAATTTGTATAGGTCTTCTTATAAGAAAGACCTTTGACAGTAAGCTGATGTTCTGGGCTTTGTGCCTGGTGCTCGGCGGCGGTGTGGGTAATCTTATCGACCGTGTTTTCAGAGGCGGCGGAGTTATCGATTTTCTTGAATTTGGATTTATCGATTTCCCTGTGTTCAATGTTGCCGATGTTGCTGTTTGTGTCGGAGCCGGCTTGATGTTTTTGTACTTTGTTGTTGATTTTGTGCGTGATTGGCGCGGAAGATCGCAGAGGGTGAGTGCAGCATTCGAAGAAATAAAGACTGACACGGAAACTACCGATAAAGAGGCAAAATAATGGACTCAAAAGAGTTGATTTGTGACTTGGAAGGCATCAGAATTGATGCCTTCGTAGCCCAAAACCTTGACATTTCAAGGTCGTTGTCCGCGACGCTTGTTGAGGACGGAAATGTGCTTGTAAACGGCAGGTGCGTCAAGAAAAAATATGCGGTAAAATTGGGAGATAAAGTTACGGTTACACTGCCTGACTTATCCGAACCCGAGGCAAAACCGCAGGATATACCTCTTGATATCGTTTATGAGGACGATGAAATGTTGGTAGTAAACAAGCCGAAGGGAATGGTGGTGCATCCTGCACCCGGGAATCCTGATAAAACGCTTGTAAATGCGTTGTTGCACCATTGCAAAGGACAACTGTCGGGAATAAACGGTGTTATGCGGCCGGGAATTGTACATAGAATCGACAAGGACACAAGCGGTTTGTTGATGGTTGCGAAGACCGACAATGCGCACAAATATCTTGCGGAGCAGATAAAGGAACATTCCTTTACCCGCGAGTACGAGGCGGTTGTTTACGGTAACCTAAAAGATGATAAGGGAACTATCAATGCTCCCATAGGAAGAGATCCAAGGAACCGTCAAAGAATGGCGGTCGTGTTTATGAATTCAAAGCCGGCTGTAACTCACTATGAGGTTGTAAGCCGATATGAAGGCTTTACGCACGTGAGGTTTAAATTAGAAACCGGCAGAACCCATCAGATCAGAGTTCATTCGGCATATATGGGACACCCATTGGCAGGCGACTCGGTCTATGGACCCAAAAAGGTTATTTCGGAACTTGAAGGCCAGTGTTTGAATGCCACAAAAATCGGGTTCAAACATCCTAAAAGTTTTGAATATATGGAATTCTCGGCCGATTTGCCCGAGTATTTCAAAAAATTCTTAAACAAGCTAAATCCCATTTAATATTTTCAGGAGGTTCATTATGAACGAGCAGAGAAGAACAGAGCTTAAAAAACTTGCTCTCGAAGCTAAGAAACAAATCATTATCGGCACCAACCGTGCCAAGTCGGGTCATCCGGGCGGTTCGCTTTCCTGCACCGAGATACTCACATATCTCTATTTTGATAAAATGAATATAGACCCCAAGAATCCCAAGATGGCGAACCGTGACCGTTTCGTACTTTCAAAAGGTCATGCCGCACCTGCACTTTACGGCGTGTTGGCACTCCGCGGATTCTTCCCCGTTGAAGAGATTGAAAAGCTCCGTAAACCCTATGCTATGCTCCAAGGACACCCTGATATGAAGAATATTCCCGGTGTTGATATGTCGGCAGGCTCACTCGGTCAGGGCATTTCAGCCGCCGCAGGTATGGCTCTGTCTGCAAAGCACTTTGGCGATGATTACAGAGTTTACACCGTTGTTGGTGATGGCGAATCGCAAGAAGGTCAGGTCTGGGAAGCAGCTATGTTCGCTGCTCACAAGAATCTTAACAACCTTACTGTTTTTATTGATGTTAACCACCTCCAAATCGACGGCACTATCGAAGAGGTTAACTCTCCTCTGCCGCTCGACAAGAAGTTTGAAGCATTTAATTGGAATGTAATCGTTATTGACGGTCACGACTTTGAGCAGATCGAAGCTGCTGTAAAGGCAGCCGAAGAATGCAAGGACAAGCCGACCGCAATTATTGCCGAGACCGTTAAGGGCAAGGACGTTTCGTTTATGGAAAACCAGGTTGGCTGGCACGGTCAGGGTCCTAACGATGAGTTGGCTGCTCAGGCACTCAAAGAGTTGGACGAAAAAATCGCAGCACTTTAATTAAGTAGCTTTAAAGATGGGAGAAAGAATAATGGCAGATGTAGTTAAAATAGCCACCAGAGATGCTTACGGAAAGGCTCTTTGCGAATTGGCAGAAACAAGAAAAGATTTTATTGTTCTTGATGCTGACTTGGCCGGCGCAACCAAGACCGGTACTTTTAAAAAGGAACACCCCGAAATGTTCTATAACTGCGGTATTGCAGAAGGAAATATGATGAGTATTGCTGCGGGTTTTGCTGCAACAGGTAAGATGGTTTTTGCATCTTCTTTTGCAATGTTTGCAGCAGGCCGTGCTTTTGAGCAGGTCAGAAACTCTATCGGTTACCCCCACCTCAATGTAAAGATTGGTGCTTCGCACGCCGGCATTTCGGTTGGCGAGGACGGTGCAACCCACCAGTGCTGTGAGGATATCGCGGTAATGCGTACTATTCCCGGAATGACCATTATCAATCCTGCCGATGCAGTTGAGGCACGTCAGGCGGTTCTTGCCGCCGCTGAAATTGACGGCCCCGTTTATATGCGATTCGGCCGTTTGGCAGTTCCCGTTGTTTTCGATGATGATTATAAGTTCGAAATCGGCAAAGGCGTTGAACTCAAATCGGGTACCGATGTTACTATTATTGCAACCGGCCTTATGGTTAAAGAGGCTATGGAAGCTTACGACCTTTTGGCAGCAGAAGGTATAAGTGCAAGAATCATCAACATGGCTACCATTAAGCCTATTGACCGCGAAATCATCATAAAGGCCGCAAAGGAAACAGGCGCTATTGTTACCGCAGAGGAGCATTCCGTTATCGGTGGTCTCGGTTCTGCTGTTGCAGAGGTTGTTACCGAAACCTGCCCCGTTCCTGTTGTGAAGGTTGGTGTTTACGACCGCTTCGGTATGTCCGGCCCTGCAGAGGAACTTCTTAACATCTTTGGTCTTCGCGCTAAGGATATTGTTGAAAAGGCAAAAGAGGCACTCGCCGCCAAGAAATAATAATGCTTTGACCCTTGAACGTGCGTTCAAGGGTCTTATTCTTTTGATCACGGCATATTCATCAATGAAAGGTGTGATGAATATGTATTTTAGAAAGATATGCGCAGTTATTATGACTGCTGTTATGTTGGCGGTGCCAACTCGGGTTTTGGCAGACGAGATTCCCCAAGAAGAACTTGAAAATAAAAATATAGTTACTGAGTATTATTCGATAGGTCTTACTGACCCGATAGTTTTTGATGCTAATGAGACAGTGGCAGCAGTAGGAACCGAGTTGGAAATAAAGGCTGTTTCCTGCATTTTGATGGATGTATCAACCGGAACGGTGCTTTATGAGAAAAACTGTCACGAGCAACGAGCCCCGGCATCTATAACCAAAATAATGGCGTTACTGCTAACAATGGAGGCTATTGAGGCAGGCCAATTATCTCTTGATACAATGCTTACTGCTAGTGAATATGCCTGTTCAATGGGCGGATCTCAGATATGGTTGGAACCGGGCGAACAAATGTCGGTTGATCACTTACTTAAAGCTGCGGTAATAGGCAGTGCCAATGATGCGACCGTAATGTTGGGCGAGGCTATCGCAGGCAGCGGCGAAGGATTTGTGGCTATGATGAATGAGCGAGCAAGCCAACTTGGATTAAAGGACACTCACTTTGTAAACGCCACGGGTCTTGATGCCGATGAACACTATACGAGTGCCTATGATGTTGCTGTGATGTCACGCGAACTTATAAAGCACGATCTTATTAAAAACTACTCTACCGTGTGGTTGGACACTTTGCGTGACGGAGAGTCTGAACTTGTCAACACCAATAAACTTGTGCGGTTTTATGATGGTTGTACCGGTCTTAAAACGGGCACTACTTCAAAGGCCGGTGCCTGCCTTTCGGCAACCGCCCAAAGAGATGGTATGGAACTTGTTGCGGTTGTTATGGGGGCAGATACCAGTAATGACCGATTTAACGGTGCCAGAAAGCTCCTTGACTACGGCTTTGCCAACTGGACTAATGTCACCGTACAGATTGACGATAAAATGTTAGAGTCGATATGCATTACACACGGCACAAAAGAAACGGTCAAAGTCGAGGCAGAGGGTATAAAAACATTTTTGGTGGAAAAGGGAAAGGCCAAAAACATAGAAATAGTTGTTGAATTGCCCCAAACGCTAAAAGCCGCTGTGGTCTGTGGTCAACAGGTGGGAATTGCGAGGGTGATGCTGGACGGAGAAGAAATCGGGACGGTTAAAATACTGTCATCTGAAGATGTTAAGGCGATGACTTTCGGTGAGGCGTTTAAGAAACTGCTAAATTTGCAATTTTTTATGTAAAGTTTGCAAATTTCGGTTGAAATGATCTTGTATTTATTGTATAATATCAATGAAAATCAAGTGATTTACGGTCGCCGATATATCTAACGTGAAATCTTACTGATGCGATCGTTTTATATTGAAAGGAAGAAACAAAATTGGCTATTAAGTTCAAAAGCGGTTATGCCGCTCAGTTCTTAGGAGCAGATGATATAGAAGGACTCAAACCCCAAATTGCCGCTGCTCATAAGATTTTAAATGAAAAATCAGGACTCGGAAATGATTTCTTGGGTTGGGTAGACCTGCCTGTTAACTATGACAAAGAGGAATTTGCAAGAATCAAAAAGGCAGCTGAGAAGATCATCAGTGATACCGATGTGTTTATCGTTATCGGTATCGGCGGTTCTTATCTTGGTGCTCGTGCAGCTATCGAGTTCTTGAAATCTCCGCTTTACAACAATTTACCTAAAAACACGCCGGACATTTATTTCGCCGGTAATAACATCAGCGGTTCGGCTGTTCAGGAACTTTTGAAAATCTGTGAAGGCAAGCGTGTTTCGGTCAACGTTATCTCTAAGTCGGGAACAACTACTGAACCTGCTATTGCTTTCAGAATTTTCAGAGAATATCTTGAAAACCGTTACGGTCACGAGGAGGCAGTAAAGAGAATTTACTGCACCACAGATAAAGCACGAGGAACATTAAAGCAGTTGGCTGACGAACAGGGATATGAAAGTTTTGTGGTTCCCGATGATGTTGGCGGTCGTTTCTCAGTACTCACCGCAGTGGGTTTGCTTCCTATTGCAGTAAGTGGTGCAGATATTGATGCTTTGATGACTGGTGCTGCAAAAGCTCGCGAAGAGTATATGGATGAAAACGTTGAAACCAACGATTGTTTGCAGTATGCTGCACTTCGTAATGCGTTCTACCGCAAGGGCAAAGAAATCGAATTGTTGGTAGCTTATGAACCCAGATTTACAATGATGGCTGAATGGTTTAAACAGCTTTACGGCGAAAGTGAAGGCAAGGATGGCAAGGGCCTTTTCCCCGCATCCGTCAACTTCTCTGCTGACCTTCATTCGATGGGTCAGTACATTCAGGACGGACGCCGTTTGATGTTCGAAACCGTTGTAACTATTGGGGACTGCGGTGCAGATACCGTGATAAAAGAGGATGAGAAGAACGGTGACGGACTCAACTTCCTTGCAGGAAAGACAATGTCTTTCGTCAACCGCAAGGCGTTTGAAGGAACTGTTCTGGCTCATACCGACGGTGGCGTTCCTAATCTTGTTATCGAGGTTGATTCCGCTTCGGAAGAGGATTTGGGCAGACTTATCTACTTCTTCGAAAAGGCTTGCGCTGTTTCGGGATATATGCTCGGTGTAAATCCGTTTAACCAGCCCGGTGTTGAAAGCTATAAAAAGAATATGTTTGCAATGCTTGGCAAACCCGGTTACGAGGAGCAAAAGGCTGCGCTTGAAGCAAGACTTAAATAAAAGGGAAATACCCGCTTATAGCGGTTAGATTATAAAGGAGTTGTTACTATGTTAAAACTTATCATCGGCAAAAAAGGCAGCGGCAAAACCAAGAAGCTTATTGATGCTGTTACAGCAGCGGCTGACGCTTCCAACGGTAACGTTGTCTGTATCGAAAAGGGCGACACTCTTACCTACAATATTACTCACCGTGTAAGACTTATCGACGCTGACCATTACGGTGTAAAAGGCTACGATGCTTTCTACGGTTTCCTTAGCGGAATTTGTGCAGGCAATTACGACGTGACACACATTTATGTTGATGCAATTCTTCGTATTTGCGAGAGGGATTACGACGCTTTGGCAGCATTCTTTGAGAGAGTGGTAGCACTGTCCAAGGAAAGCAGCACCGAGTTTACCTTCACTGTTTCGGCAGATGAGAGTGAACTCCCTGCAGCGATTTTGGAAATGGCTGAAAAAATTTAATCCGCAATAAAAGGTTATAGGCGAGTTTAGAGATTTTTCTTTAAACTCGCTTTTTCTTTTTGGTTTGACAAAATTTATCTTGACAAAAGCGACCTTCGTATATATAATATTTGTGTGACAAATTGAGGTGAGTGCAATGATTATTGATTTAAGAACACTTTTTGTTAATGAACAGGGCACTTATCCCATCGATTGCAGGTTCGATTTTAGTGAGTTGGAGTTTTACGGTCAGCAACCGTTAAAGACTCCTGTTTCCGTTAAAGGAAAGGCGTACAGTCGTGCCGGCATCGTAACATTATCGGTTGAATGTGATTGCGAATATACCGCACCGTGTGACCGTTGCGGAAACACTACGGTTAAGCATTACAACGTCCCGATAGAGCGCGTCCTTGTCGCTGAAATCCAGAACGACGAGAATGACGAGATGATTCTCCTGCAAGATTTTAAACTGGATTTGTACGAATTAGTGTTTGAGTCGATTGTGTTGGCCATGCCGACTAAACACCTATGCAGAGAGGATTGCAAAGGATTGTGCCATGTCTGCGGTAAAGACCTAAATGACGGTCCTTGTGGCTGTGCTACCAAAGAGGTTGACCCGAGGCTTGCAGCATTATCCGCACTTTTAAACAACGATTAACGATTTTTAAGGAGGCTATTGATATGGCAGTACCTAAGAGAAAGACCGGTAAGGCAAGAAAGAATAAGAGACGTTCACAGGTTTGGAAGATGAGCGCACCTGCACTTGTAAAGTGCGATCATTGTGGCGAGTTCAAGAGACCCCACAGAGTATGTCCTGCTTGCGGTTACTACAACAACCGTGAGGTAGTTAAGGTCGAGGCTTAAGATTTAAGGGGAAGGAGTAATCCTTCCCTTATTTTTTTGATGATTGAAAGGAGGGGCAACAGTGGCAGTTAAAATCATAGGAATTGAAAGCGGATCTCCTGCCGAAAAACTTAAAATCAAGGCAGGGAATGAGTTGTTGGAACTCAACGGTAACGAGATAATGGATGTTCTTGACTACCGTTTTTATCAAAATGAACGCAAGGTGACCGTCACCTTTATTGATGAGAAGGGTAAAAAGCGCAAAAAGACCGTCAAAAAGGAAGAAATGCAGGAACTCGGATTACAGTTTGAGACCTATCTTATGGACAAGCAGCGTTCCTGCCGTAATAAATGTATTTTTTGTTTTATTGATCAGTTGCCCAAGGGTATGCGAGAGTCATTGTATTTTAAAGACGATGATTCGAGAATGTCCTTCCTTTTCGGCAATTATATTACGTTGACTAACATTACCGAGCACGAAGTTCAGAGGATAATTGATATGCATATCAGTCCTATAAATGTATCGGTTCATACTACCGATCCCGAACTCCGTTGCAAAATGCTCAACAACCGATTTGCCGGTGATGCTTTGAATGTGCTGTGGCGTTTTTGCGAAGCAGGGCTTAGCATTAACTGCCAGTTGGTTCTGTGCCCCGAGTGGAACGACGGTGAGGCTTTGAAAAAGAGCCTTTCAGACCTTGTAAAGCACGATAGCATAAAGAGTATTGCGTGCGTTCCGGTTGGAATCAGCGGTCACAGAGAGGGCCTTACCCAACTTAAACCGTTCGACAAAAAGACGGCAGGGGAAACTATTGATATAATCGAATTTTTCGGCAAGGAATCCTTTGAAAAATTCGGTGAAACAAGGGTGTTTGCCGCTGATGAGTTTTATATCCTCGCCGAAAGGGATATGCCCCAATATTCTCACTACGGCGAGTTTGCACAGCTTGAAAACGGAGTTGGAATGTGGTCTATGACCGAAACCGAGTTTATGGATGCACTTAATGATTGTGAAGCACCTGACGAAGAGCGACATATAAGCAGTGTCACGGGTGAAGCGGCTTATCCTTTAATTGCAAAACTTGTTGACAACGCGGCTCAAAAATGGCATAATTTTGAGTGTAAGGTATACGCTATTAAGAATGACTTTTTTGGCGGTGAAATCACTGTTACAGGATTGGTAACAGGTACCGATATAATCAAAAATTTAAAAGGCAAGGCTTTGGGCGAGGAACTTCTTGTGCCCGATGCTATGCTCCGTCACGAAGGCGATATGTTTCTTGATAATGTGACGGTCGAGGAACTCGAAAAAGAACTTGACATTAAGGTAAGAGTGGTTGGTTGCGACGGATATTCGTTGCTGTCGGCCCTTAAAGGAGAGTAAGGAGGTAAACTATGGCAAAACCTGTGGTTGCAGTTGTAGGTCGACCCAATGTCGGCAAATCGACACTTTTTAATAAGCTTGTCGGTCAGCGTATTTCCATAGTTGACGATACACCCGGTGTTACCCGTGACCGCATTTTTGGTAATGCTGAATGGTGCGGCAAGCAATTTTTGCTTATTGATACCGGTGGTATAGAACCCAAAACCGATGATATAATTTTAAAAAAGATGAAGGCACAGGCAGAACTTGCCATTGACACAGCAGAGGTCATTATTTTCGTGACCGATATCAAAAGCGGTGTCACTGCGTCTGACCGCGATGTTGCAACAATGTTGCAAAAAAGCGGAAAGCCTGTTGTACTTTGCGTTAATAAGTGTGACCGTCCGGGCGGACTGCCTATGGAATTTTATGAGTTCTATAACTTAGGACTCGGCGACCCGATTGCTGTATCGGGTGTTCACGGTCACGGAACAGGTGACCTTTTGGAAGAGGTATTCAAATATATTCCCGATTCGGCATTTGAAGAGGACGATGACGAGATAATCAATGTAGCTGTTATCGGCAAACCCAATGCGGGCAAATCTTCGCTTATCAACTCCATTTCGGGTGAGGAACGCGTAATCGTTTCCGATATTGCGGGTACTACTCGTGACGCCATTGACACTCTTGTTACCGTCGGCGGTCAGAAGTTCAACTTCACTGATACAGCCGGTATCCGTCGCAAGAGCAAGATCGATGATGAAATCGAAAAGTACAGCGTAATGCGTGCTAAGATGGCGGTTGACCGTTCCGATGTCTGTGTTATTATGATCGATGCCACCGAAGGCTTTACCGAGCAGGATTCTAAGGTTGCAGGTCTGAGTGTTGAGGCAGGCAAGGCTGCTATCATTGCCGTAAATAAGTGGGATTTAGTTGAAAAAGACGGCAGGACCATGGATTCTATGAGAAAGCAGTTGATGCAGGATTTCTCGTTTATGCCGTATGCTCCGATAGTGTTCATTTCGGCAAAAACAGGGCAGAGAGTCGACAGACTGTTTGAACTTATAAAGTTTGTCCATTCGCAAAATACTATGCGAATTTCAACGGGTATGCTCAATGACGTTCTGGCAGAGGCAACTGCACGTGTGCAACCTCCGTCTGACAAAGGAAAGCGTCTTAAAATTTACTATATGACTCAGGCTTCCACCAAGCCGCCTACATTCGTTTTCTTCTGTAACCGTGAAGAACTTTTCCATTTCTCATATCAACGCTATTTGGAAAACCAAATTCGTTCAACTTTTGGTCTTGAAGGTACGCCGGTTCGATTTATTATACGTGAACGCGGTGACAGAAAGGCATAGACTTTAAGGAGTTTCACATGGCATATTTATTGTTTGTTGCAGCTCTTGTCGGCTCGTATTTATTGGGCAGTATCAACGGAGCAGTAATTATTTCAAAACTTGTAGCTAAAAAGGATGTTCGTGATTACGGAAGCGGTAACGCAGGTATGACTAATATGATGAGGGTTATGGGTTTCAAGGCAGGAGCTATGACCTTTGTTATCGACGTTATTAAAGGAACCGTAACCTGTCTCTTGGCAAAGTTTTTGGTTTTCCCGTATATTTATGAAATGACGGGGACTCAGATATTCCTGCCTCAATATGCGGCTTTATATTGCGGAATATTCTGCCTTATGGGGCATATTTACCCCGTGTTCTTTGACTTTAAAGGCGGAAAAGGCGTCGCAACAACCTTGGGTGTGGGATTGGCTTGCTGTTGGCAGGTGGCTTTGATTTGCTTCGCAGTCTTCCTGCTTGTTATGGCTTTTAGCCGAATTGTATCGTTAAGCTCAATTATCGCTGGCGCAACAATTCCTGTGTTCTCGACATTTTTTATGTCTGATGTTTGCGGCATTCCCGGTTCTAAGTGGGTACAGGTAGCACTGTTATCTCTCGTTGCGGCAAACCTTATTTTTATGCATCGCACTAATATAGTAAGGCTCATTAAGGGCGAGGAAAAGAAGTTGTCTATTAAGAGTAAAAAGGAGCCCAAGGTATGAAAAATAAAATTAGTGTTTTAGGCTCGGGCGGTTGGGGAATCGCGTTGGCGCTTCACGCATTTTCCAAAGGTTTCAATGTTGTCCTGTGGTCGCCATTTGAAGAAGAGGTCCAACTTTTAAACGAAAAACGCACAAATGAAAAGCTTTTAAAAGGTGTAAAAATTCCTTCTGAAATCAAAATTACGACCGATTTGAAAAATACCGATTTTTCGGACATTGTAATTATTGCAACTCCTTCATTCGCTGTAAGAGAAACGGCGGCGAAGATAAAAGAGCTGAATTGCGGAATCGTTGTCAATGTCGCCAAGGGCTTTGAGAAGTCGACGATGAAAACCTTGTCGGACGTTATCGAAGAGGAACTTGATGATACACCGATAGTTGTTTTATCGGGACCTTCGCACGCAGAAGAGGTCGCACGAGGTGTGGCTACAACTGTTGTTGCGGCTTCAAAAGACCCGATTGCAGCCGGTGCGGTTCAGGATATGTTGTCCGACAGCCATTTCAGAATTTATACCGCAACCGATGTACTTGGCGTAGAGATCGGTGGTGCGCTGAAAAATGTTATAGCAGTTGCAGCAGGTATTGCTAACGGACTTAAAGTCGGTGATAATACCCGTGCGGCGCTTATTACCCGCGGACTTGCCGAAATTGCACGTTTGGGCACGGCTATGGGTGCTGACCTTAAAACATTTATGGGACTTTCCGGATTGGGCGACCTTATCGTCACCTGTATGTCGGAGCACAGCCGTAACAACCGTTTTGGCAACCTTGTGGGTACGGGCTTTTCTGCTGCTGAGGCTTTGAGGGTCGTCGGTACAGTTGAGGGCTACTATGCGGTTGAGATCGCCGTTGCATTGGCTCGTGAATACGGTGTTGAGATGCCGATTATCGAGCAATGCTACCGTGTGCTTTATGAAAATGCATCCGCAAAGGACGCAATTCATAATCTTATGAGCAGACCTGGCCGTACCGAAGATGACGAGCCTGCCTGGGAATAAACCTTAAAAGAATCTATTGATTTGCCCGTGTGTTTAAAAAACACATGGGCAGTTTTATTTGATTCACTAAGAATGACATAGTATATATAAAAAACAAGGCTTTTTTATATGCTTGAATAAATCGGAAACATTCAGTTCAAAATATTCATACAAATTTATAAAAAGGAGAATTTGTATGAAGTTAAAGAAAGTTTTAAGTTTTGTAGTGCTGACCGCGTTGTGCTTGCTCACTTTTGCAGGTTGCGGCGATAACGGAAAGGAAAAGATTTCATCCATGATGTCCGAGGTCACCGGCATCAAATATAAGGACGGCGAATATACAGCTACCGCAAACGATTATGATGACCAAGGCTACAAAGCAACAGTAACCGTACTTGTACGCGACGGCGAAGTAAGGTCGGTTGACTGCAACGCTGTAAATAAAGACGGCCAAAAGAAGAAGCAGTTGTCCGAAGAGGGAAAGTATAGCATGAAAGCAGGCGGTGCTAAGTACGAATGGCACGAGCAGATCGCCCGATTTGAAGAGTATGTCGTGGCTCACGGCACTGATTCGGTAAGTATAAAGAGCGACCAGAAAACCGACGTAATTACAGGTTGCACAATCAAGGTCAAGGAATATGTTGACCTTGTAAACAAAGCTTTATCAAAGGCGAGAATGTAAAAATCGCACAAAACCGCAACCGTCTTCCTGAACATTAACGAAGAATAAAAAGTTTTGGATAGGAATTATAAAAAAGGACTTGAAGTTAAACTTCAAGTCCTTTTAGCTTTACAGATTTAAATTCATTCGAATGTTATTGTTGGGGTTTCGCCATCGGTTTTATTAAGGCCCTTTGATACTATTATTTCACCGTCGGTTGTTATAAAGACCGTTTCGGCATTGTACTCGTATGCCAATTTCATACCGTCGTCCACGCCTAAAATAAGGCAGGCGGTAGAAAGGCAATCGGCAATGCTTGAATTATCGGCAATTACGGTGACCGAAGCCACATTGTTATTGGCAGGGTAGCCTGTTTTTGGATCAATAATGTGGTGGTATATCTCACCTTCGTATTCGAAGTAGCGCTCGTAGATACCCGAAGTGACGGTGGTTTTGTTGCTCAACTTTAATACCGCAGCCGATTCACCGTGAAGGTCAAAAGGCTTCTGAATACCTATTGAGTAGTTTTCATCACCCATAACGCATACGTTTCCGCCCAAATTTATAATTGCCTTTTTAACACCTTTGGATTTAAGGTATTCACACACCTTGTCGGCAATATAGCCCTTGGCAATTCCACCCAGGTCGATTTGGGCGAATCGGGAAGAGACCTCGTTTCCCGAAATCTGCAAAGAGTTAAAATTGACTTTTAGTTTAGCGTTTTCAATATCAGCTTCTTTCGGCGGCTTTGTAGCATTGGTAATATTCCAAAGTTTTACAAGCGGAAGAATGGTTACATCAAACGCACCGTCCGATTTTTGCGACATATCTTGGGCTGATTTTAAAATTTCAATAGTTTCGTCCGAAACAGTTGCCGACAAAACCTCGTTACTTTCTGCGTTCGAGTTTTCGACCGCTTTGTTGATTCGGCTGACGTCGCTGCCTTCAACAGTTCGGCTGAAAAGTTGCTCATATTTTTTGCAAAGTGCTATTGCACTGTTTAGAGTTTCTTGATCAGAATCCCATATAGTTACTGTTACGACAGTGTCCATCATAACCTGCGTTGAAGAAAGCTTGTTTTCTTTTGTGTCCTTACAACTGCAAAAACACAGAGTCAACAATAGGCTCAAAACAATCGAGCCGATTTTTTTCATAAAAGTCACGCCTTTATTCGATTATTCCGCCACCCAACACTATATCATCGTAGTAGAATACAACGGACTGCCCGGGAGTTATTGCTCGTTGCGGTTGGTCGAAAACCACTATTGCGGTGTCGCCGAGAAGAGTAACGGTTGCCGGTTGCTCTTCGTGGCGGTAGCGGATCCGTGCCTTGCAACGAAAAGTATCGATAACGGGAGTTACTATCCAGTTAAGATTTTTAGCGGTAAGGGTGGTGCCGTACAGCTCCTCGTCGGTACTTAGTGTAACGGTATTGTTCTCTGCATTTTTGTCGCAAACATACATCGGTTTGCCCAAAGCAATTCCCAAACCTTTTCTTTGTCCCACAGTGTATCTGACAATGCCTTGGTGCTTGCCTAAAACGTTACCATCCTTATCGATAAAGTTTCCGAAGGGATATTTTTTGTTAGTATAATAATCTATTACTTTGATGTAGTCGCCATCAGGCACAAAGCAGATGTCCTGACTGTCTCGGCGGTGAGCGTTTTCAAGATTCAAGTTTTCGGCAATTTCGCGGATTTGGGATTTGGAATATTCACCCAAAGGAAAAATTACGCGTTTTAACTGCTCGGGTGTAAGAGAATATAGAAAATACGACTGGTCTTTTTTCGGGTCGTCAGCCTTTTTTAATAATACTTTTCCGTTAGAGTTCTCTACCTTTGCATAGTGACCCGTCACCAAAAAGTCAATTCCTTTTTCGTCACAGATTTCCAGCAGTTTTCCGAATTTAAGTTTCTTGTTGCAGATAATGCAAGGATTGGGAGTCAGTCCCGATTCGTAAGAGTCTACGAAATCCGCAATAACGGTTTCTTTGAAAAAATCTTTCAAATCAACGACCGAAAAGGGAACAGATGCTCTGTCGGCAACAGACTTCGCATCCAAAGCGTTTTGGTCGTCGCCGTCAAGCAAACTCATCGTTATTCCCTCAACCTCATAGCTATTCTGCAACATAAGGTTAAGCGCAACGGCAGAATCTACACCGCCACTCAATGCTATTAAAGCTTTTTTACTCATCCTAATCTCAACATCTCATCAATACAAATTTTTGCCTTTTGACGTGTTTCGTCGTCGAGGATAATTTCTTCACCCGCAATTCCTTTTAGACAACCTAAAACATCTGGCAAGGTTGTCAATTTCATCTCACGGCAAATCAGTCCTGCCGACAGAGGATAGAATTGTTTTTCGGGCAACTCGTACTGCAAATACTCGGCAATACTGGTTTCAGTGCCTATTATAAATTCCTTGCAGTTACTTTCTTCTGCATATTTAATTATTGCCGTTGTACTGCCTACAAAATCAGCAAGTTCTACAACTTCTTTTTTGCACTCAGGGTGAACGAGCAATTTGGCATCGGGATGCTGAGATTTTGCGAGAAGTACATCTTCTCGTGTGACAGAGGCGTGATAAGGACAACCACCGTTGATGCGGATAACGTTCTTTTGGGGTAATTTGTCGGCAATATATGTGCCGAGGTTTATATCGGGGATAAATATGATATCTTTTTCTGGCAGGCTTTCGACAATTTTTAATGCCGAAGCCGAAGTTACACAGACGTCACACACCGTCTTCAAAGCGCTGGTAGTATTTATGTATGCAACAACCTTGGCGTCAGGATATTGCTCTTTTAACTTTAATACCTCTTCGGGTGAAATCTGCTCTGCCATAGGACAACCCGCATTTGCAGAGGAGAGGATAACCTTTTTATCGGGGGAGAGTATCTTGACTGTTTCGGCCATAAAACGCACGCCGCACATTATTACTGTGTCGGCATCGGTCTTCGAGGCTTCAACCGAAAGTCCGAATGAGTCGCCGACAAAATCGGCAATCTCCACAATTTCTCTTGCCTGATATGCGTGAGCCAATATACAGACGTTTTGTTCTTTTTTTATACGCAGTATTTCATCCTGAATTTCTCTTACTGTCATGATTTTTCACCTTTCAAGTGCAAGTTAAAAAAGGAAAGAAGATGCCCTTTTTCATACATTATATATTTATATACCGATTATAACAAACCCGTAATCCTTTGTCAACGAAACCTATATTACAAAAGAGAAGTCAAAAGGGTAGAAATTTTGACATTTTTCGACTTGGAAATTTTTTTCAGAAATTCAAGTTTACCCTATTGACAACTTGACTTTTTGGTAGTATACTTGTAAATTGCTCAAATATGGGTTAATATGCACCTTTTTTCCCTTTTTGTAGGTGAAAGTTGCAAAAAACGACCCACTTTTTTGAGTTAAATCTGTGTCCTATCACTAAACCGCAAAAGGCTTTTAAAAGGTTTTTTGGCGGTAGGGCGACCCCAAAAGGTTCGAACAATATAAGGAGTGATTAAAGTCTATGGCTCAAACGGTGCAAGTAAAACCCGTTAAACTCGGAAAGAACGAGAGAATGACCTTCTCTAAAATCAATGAAGTTATTGATATGCCTAACCTCATTGAGATTCAGAAGGATTCTTATGAGTGGTTCCTGAAAGAGGGCCTCAAGGAAGTATTTGCCGATATGTCGTCTATCACTGACTACACCGGCAACCTGGTACTCGATTTTATCGACTACCGTCTTGACGACAAGCCGAAATATTCCGTAATCGAATGCAAGGAGAGAGATGCAACATACGCTGCACCTCTTAGAGTGCTGGCCAGATTGCAGAATATGGAAACAGGCGAAATTAAAGAGAACGAGGTCTTTATGGGTGATTTCCCCCTTATGACCGATTCGGGTACCTTTGTTATCAACGGTGCCGAACGTGTTGTTGTTTCTCAGCTCGTCCGTTCTCCCGGCGTATATTTTGACTGTGAAATTGATAAGACCGGTAAGAAGCTTTTCAGCTCTACCGTTATTCCTAACCGCGGTGCATGGCTTGAGTATGAAACTGCTCAGGACGGTGCGCTCTATGTCCGTATTGACAAAAACCGCAAACTGCCGTTAAGTACATTTGTACGTGCTCTCGGCATTCAGAGCAACTTCGAAATCGCCGAACTTCTCGGTGAGGACGAAAGAATGTCCATCACATTTGAGAAGGACACGTCCATAGACACAGATTCAGCTCTTATTGAAGTATACAAAAAGCTTCGTCCCGGCGAGCCTGCAACGGTTGAAGGTGCTCAGACTCACATTGAGCAGCTCTTCTTTGACGACCGCCGTTACGATTTGTCACGAGTAGGACGTTTTAAATACAATAAAAAGCTTGCTATCGGTGCACGTGTTGCCGGCAAGGTTGCAAGCCGTCCCGTTGTTGACCCCATGACAGGTGAATTGCTTGTTGATGCAGGCGAGACCATCACCCGTGAAAAGTCAAAGGAACTTGAAAAGAAAGGTGTAAGCGAGGTTTATCTCGACGTCCTCGAAAATGAGGGCGACCGCATCGAAGTTAAGGTTATTTCCAACGGTATGGTCGACATTAAAGATTTCGTTGATTTCGACCTTTCTGAGTTCGGTATCAAGGAAAACGTTGTATTCTCCGTGCTCAAAGACATTTTGGAAAACAACGAGGGAGAAGAGGCAGTAAGACAGGCTATTGAAGATAACCTTGACGCACTTTGCCCCAAGCATATTACCGTAGAAGACATTTTTGCTTCTATCAACTATTTCCTCGGCCTTCCTCACGGAATCGGAAGCACAGACGATATTGACCATCTGGGCAACCGCCGTATCCGTTGCGTTGGCGAACTTTTGCAGAATCAGTTCCGCATCGGTTTCTCGCGTATGGAGAGAGTTATCCGCGAAAAGATGACATTACAGGCTCAGGATGTTGACGTTATTACTCCTCAGAGTCTTATCAACATTCGTCCTGTTGTTGCAGCTATAAAGGAATTCTTTGGCTCCTCACCTTTGTCACAGTTTATGGACCAGACCAACCCCTTGTCCGAGCTTACTCATAAGCGTCGTTTGTCGGCATTGGGTCCCGGCGGTTTGTCGCGTGACCGTGCAGGTTTCGAAGTTCGAGACGTTCATTACAGCCACTACGGACGTATGTGCCCGATCGAGACCCCTGAAGGTCCTAACATCGGTCTTATTTCCTACTTGGCAACCTTTGCTAAAATTAACGAATACGGCTTTATCGAGACTCCTTTCCGCAAGGTTGACAAAGCTACCGGTAAGGTCTTGGATGAAGTTGTTTATATGACAGCCGACGAGGAAGACGAGTATATCGTTGCTCAGGCTAACGAGCCGTTGGATGATGAGGGTCATTTCCTTAATGACCGTATCAATGCCCGTTGCCGTGACCAGTTCCTCGAAACCAACGGTTCCAGCATCGACTTTATGGATGTTTCGCCGAAGATGGTTGTATCGGTTGCAACTGCAATGATTCCGTTCCTTGAGAACGACGATACCAACCGTGCTTTGATGGGTTCTAACATGCAGAAGCAGGCTGTGCCGCTTTTGAAAACCGAGAATCCTATCGTAGGTACCGGTATGGAGTATAAGGCTGCTGTTGACTCCGGCGTTGTAGTTCTTGCAAAACGTGCAGGTACTGTTGTCGGTGCAAGTGCAGACAAGATTAAGATTAAGTGCGAAAACGGTGAAATTGATGAGTATGAGCTTATCAAGTTCTTGCGTTCCAACCACGGTACCTGTATCAACCAGAAACCTATCGTAAATGTAGGCCAGAAGGTTGAAAAGGGTGAGGTTATTGCCGACGGTCCTGCAACCTGCAACGGTGAGGTCTCTCTCGGTAAGAATGCACTTATCGGCTTTATGACCTGGGAAGGTTATAACTACGAAGACGCTGTTCTTATTAACCAGAAGTTAGTAAGAGAAGATATGTACACCTCTATTCATATTGAAGAGTATGATATTGAGGCTCGTGATACAAAACTCGGCCCCGAGGAAATTACCCGCGACATTCCCAACGTTGGTGAAGACGCATTGAAAGACCTTGACGAACGCGGTATTATCCGTATCGGCGCTGAGGTCAGAGCAGGTGATATCCTTGTTGGTAAGGTAACACCTAAGGGCGAAACCGAACTCACCGCAGAAGAAAAACTTTTGCGTGCTATCTTCGGTGAAAAGGCAAGTGAAGTAAGAGATACTTCACTTCGTGTGCCTCACGGTGAATACGGCACCATCGTTGATGTTAAGATGTTCGACCGTTCTAACTGTTCTGAACTCAACCCCGGTGTTAACCTCGTAGTTCGTTGCTATATTGCTCAGAAGCGTAAGATCTCTGTCGGCGATAAGATGGCAGGACGTCACGGTAACAAGGGTGTTGTATCCCGCATTTTGCCGAGCGAAGATATGCCGTTCTTACCCGACGGTACTCCGCTTGATATCGTTTTGAACCCCCTCGGTGTTCCTTCACGTATGAACATCGGTCAGGTTCTTGAAGTTCATTTGGGTTATGCCGCAAAGGCTCTCGGCTGGAAGGTTTGCACACCTGTATTTGACGGTGCACACGAGTCTGACATCAGAGCTTTGTTGGAAGAAGCCGGATATAACCAGGACGGCAAGGTTCAGCTTTACGACGGACGTACCGGTGAACCGTTTGATAACCGCGTAACAGTAGGTTATATGTACTACCTCAAATTGCATCACTTGGTTGACGATAAGATTCATGCTCGTTCTACCGGTCCTTACTCACTTGTTACTCAGCAGCCGTTGGGCGGTAAAGCTCAGTTCGGCGGCCAACGTTTCGGTGAAATGGAAGTTTGGGCTTTGGAAGCATACGGTGCTGCATACACCTTGCAGGAAATCTTGACTGTAAAATCTGACGACGTTGTCGGACGTGTCAAGACTTATGAGGCTATCGTTAAGGGACAGAACGTTCCCAAATCAGGTGTTCCCGAATCGTTTAAGGTTCTTGTTAAGGAACTTCAATCGTTGGGTCTGGATGTCAAGGTTCTTGACGCTAACAACGATGAAATCGACCTCAAACAGACCTTCGACGATGATGATATGGGCTTTGTACCTCCCGTGTTGGACGGCGCAGAGTTTAACGAAGAAAATGTAGCCGATGATCTTGCAGGCTTTGGCCTTGAAGATGAAAACGGCGAAGCAATTGTTGAAGAAACCGACGATTTTTCCGATGTTTCTTTCGACGATGAAATTGATGGTTGATAAAGGAGGAGAGCTAAATGGAAAATATCGATTTTGAATCTATAAAGATTGGCCTTGCTTCTCCCGAACAAATCAGAAGCTGGTCTCACGGCGAAGTCAAAAAGCCTGAAACCATTAACTATCGTACCTTGAAACCCGAACGCGACGGTCTTTTCTGCGAACGCATTTTTGGACCCCAGAAGGACTGGGAATGCCATTGCGGTAAGTATAAGAGAATTCGCTATAAGGGCAAGATATGTGACCGTTGCGGCGTTGAAGTAACACGCGCTAAGGTCAGACGTGAGCGCATGGGTACCATTGAACTCGCAGCTCCCGTTTCTCACATCTGGTATTACAAGACCATTCCTTCGAGAATGGGTCTTGTGCTTGATGTTTCTCCCAGATTGCTTGAACAGGTTCTTTATTTCTCACAGTATATCGTTACCGATCCCGGTGATACTCCTTTGCAGAAAAAGCAGTTGCTTACCGAGACCCAGTACAACGAAATGCGTGAAAAGTATGAAAACGATTTCGAAGCAGGTATGGGTGCAGAGGCTATAAAGAAGCTTCTCTGCGAAATCGACCTTGATAAAGCTTGTGACGAACTTAATGCAGAACTTCAAGATGCTGCCGGACAGAAGAGAGTCCGTTTGCTTAAAAGACTTGAAGTTATGGAAGCATTCCGTCAGTCCGGCAACCGTCCCGAATGGATGATCTTGGACGTAATTCCTGTAATTCCGCCCGATCTTCGTCCGATGGTTCAGCTTGACGGCGGCCGTTTTGCAACAAGTGACCTTAACGACCTTTACCGTCGTGTTATCAACCGTAACAACCGTCTTAAAAGACTTCTTGACCTCGGTGCACCTGACATCATTGTCAGAAACGAGAAGAGAATGCTTCAAGAAGCTGTTGACGCACTTATCGACAACGGCAGAAGAGGCAAGGCTGTTACCGGTCCTAACAACAGAGCATTGAAGTCCTTGTCCGATATGCTTAAAGGTAAGCAGGGACGTTTCCGTCAGAACTTGCTCGGTAAACGTGTTGACTATTCAGGTCGTTCGGTTATCGTTGTAGGCCCTGGACTTAAAATGTATCAGTGCGGTTTGCCGAAGGGAATGGCAATCGAACTCTTCAAGCCCTTCATCATGAAGCGCCTTGCAGAGACCGGCGTCGTTTCTAACGTTAAGACCGCAAGAAAGATGGTTGAACGTGCAGGCACTGAGGTTTGGGATGCTTTGGACACCGTTATTAAGGACCACCCCGTTCTTCTTAACCGTGCTCCTACACTTCACAGACTCGGTATTCAGGCATTCGAGCCTGTTCTTGTTGAAGGCCGCGCACTTAAACTTCATCCTCTTGTATGTACAGCTTACAACGCCGACTTCGACGGTGACCAGATGGCTGTTCACGTACCGCTTTCTGCCGAAGCACAGGCAGAAGCACGTTTCTTGATGTTGGCTGCTAACAACCTGCTCAAACCCTCTGACGGTAAGCCGGTTGCAGTTCCTACACAGGATATGGTTTTGGGTTCTTACTACTTGACCATTGTCAAGCCCGAAGAACCCGGTGCAAACAAAGTATTCCGCGACAAAGACGAGGCTATTATGGCTTATGAAGACGGCGTAATCGGTCTTCATGCTCCTATCCGCGTTCGCGTTGAAAAGGACGGTAAGAAGG
>JAZRMK010000004.1:0-4345 GCA_045647525.1 Acutalibacteraceae bacterium | reverse complement strand
GTACTTGGTGATAGCAGCGGTAAGAGTGGTCTTACCATGGTCAACGTGGCCGATGGTGCCAATGTTAACGTGGGGTTTATTACGTTCAAATTTTTCTTTTGCCATTGGTATTTCCTCCTTAATTTACATATAAACGAGTTTTATATATCCTCTTGATAATTCTAACAAATTTAAGTCAAAATTTCAAGAGTTAATTTATAAAATTAGTCCTTCTTAGTTCTTGCGGTGATAATTTTTTCAGAAATGCTCTTAGGAACTTCCTTGTAACCGTCGGGTTCCATTACATACTGACCGCGGCCCTGTGTTTTAGAGCGAAGGTCGGTAGCGTAACCAAACATTTCACCAAGGGGAACGTGAGCATTAATCTGCTTAACACCGGTTCTGTCCTCGAATCCCTGAATCTCACCACGGCGAGAGTTAAGGTCACCGATAACATCACCCATATACTCTTCAGGAACAATAACGGTTACCTTCATAATAGGCTCTAAAATAACCGGATCGGCTTTGCGACAAGCGCTCTTAAATGCCATAGAACCGGCAATCTTAAATGCCATTTCAGAAGAGTCAACCTCGTGATAAGAACCGTCATAAAGTTCTACCTTAACGTCAACAACGTTGTAGCCTGCAAGAACACCGGAGAGCATTGCGCCCTGAATACCTGCGTCAACAGCGGGAATGTATTCCTTAGGAATAGCACCACCTACAACAGAGTTGATAAATTCATAGCCCTTGCCGGACTCGTTAGGTGAAAGACGAATCTTAACATGACCATACTGACCTTTACCACCAGACTGACGAGCATATTTCTCATCAACATCAGCAGTAGAACGGATGGTTTCTTTGTAAGCAACCTGAGGTTTACCTACGTTAGCTTCTACCTTAAACTCGCGGAGCAAACGGTCAACGATGATTTCAAGGTGAAGCTCACCCATACCGGCAATAATGGTCTGACCGGTTTCTTCATCGGTATAGCAACGGAAGGTAGGATCTTCTTCAGCAAGTTTTGCAAGAGCAAGACCCATTTTTTCCTGACCGGCCTTTGTCTTAGGTTCAATAGCAACACGGATAACAGGCTCCGGGAAGTTCATTGACTCTAAGATAACCGGATGCTTTTCGTCACAAAGAGTATCACCTGTGGTGGTATTCTTAAGACCAACAGCAGCAGCTATATCACCTGCATAGCAGGTTTCGATGTCTTCACGGTGGTTAGAATGCATTTGAAGAATACGACCCATTCTTTCCTTATTATCCTTAACAGAGTTGTAAACAGTAGAACCTGCGTCAACACTACCTGAATAAACACGGAAGAAGCAAATCTTACCAACAAAGGGGTCGGTAGCAATCTTAAATGCAAGAGCTGCGAAGGGCTCATCATCAGAAGAATGACGAACTTCATCTTCGTCAGTATCGGGGTTAACGCCCTTAATAGCCTCAATGTCGGTAGGTGCCGGCATAAAGTCTACAACAGCGTCAAGCAAGGGCTGAACGCCCTTGTTGCGGTAAGAAGTACCGCAGCAAATAGGAACCATCTCGTTAGCAATAGTTGACTTCCTGATACAGGTTTTGATTTCTTCAACGGTAAGCTCTTCGCCCTCGAAGTATTTTTCCATCAAAGCCTCGTCCTGTTCGGCAACGTGCTCGATAAGCTCGGTTCTATATTTCTCGGCAAGTTCCTTCATATCGTCAGGAATTTCTTCCACGCGAACATCCTTACCAAGGTCATCATAATAAACAATAGCGTTATTATTGATAAGGTCAATGATTCCCTTAAATGTGTCCTCAGAACCGATAGGAAGCTGAATGGGAACAGCATTACACTGGAAACGTTCCTTAACCATATCTAAAACGTTATAGAAGTCGGCGCCCATAATATCCATTTTATTAACATAGATCATACGGGGAACCTTATATTCGTCAGCCTGACGCCAAACGGTTTCAGACTGAGGCTCAACACCACCCTTAGCGCAAAGAACGGTAACAGAACCGTCAAGAACGCGGAGAGAACGCTGAACTTCAACAGTAAAGTCAACGTGTCCGGGAGTGTCGATAATATTGATACGATGGTCCTTCCAGAAGCAAGTAGTAGCAGCAGAGGTAATTGTAATACCTCTTTCCTGCTCCTGCTCCATCCAGTCCATGGTTGCAGCACCGTCGTGGGTTTCTCCAACCTTATGAACCTTACCGGTGTAGAAAAGTATACGCTCGGTAGTGGTGGTTTTACCTGCATCTATATGGGCCATAATGCCAATATTTCTAGTTTGTTCAAGAGAAACTTTTCTTGGCATAATTTCCTCCTAATTTTGGCACATTTATTATATTGTGCCCGAAATAAGCGATTTTTAACTATCTCGCGGTATTTTTTTATTAAATTACCAACGATAGTGAGCGAATGCCTTGTTAGCTTCTGCCATTTTATGGGTATCTTCACGCTTCTTATAAGCGCCGCCCATTTCGTTGACAGCATCAAGAATCTCGCCAGCCAGACGCTCCTTCATGGTTGCTTCAGAACGTGCGCGGCTATAAACGGTTAACCAACGCAGACCCAAAGTTTGCTTTCTTTCCGGACGAACCTCGAACGGAACCTGATAAGTTGCGCCGCCCTTACGAACAGCTTTAACCTCGAGCTGAGGCATAACGTTTTCCATAGCCTGCTCAAAAACCTCCAGGGGTTCTTTTCCTGTCTTTTCGGAAATGATATCGAAAGCACCATAAACGATTTTCTGAGCTACACCCTTCTTACCATCATACATTACGTTATTAATAAGACGGGTAACAATTTTAGAGTTGTAAAGCGGATCCGGCAAAACATCACGTTTTGCAATAAAGCCTCTTCTTGGCACTTCACTTCCCTCCTTCACATAAATGATATCTTAGGTACTCGAGTGACTAACATCCCGTGGCACCAAGCAAAGGCGAAAATATATATTCACGCCGCTGCTTTTGGTACTTGCAGCAGAGATTAAGTCGTTTTAAAAATGATTGCTGCTTACTTAGCGCTGGCCTTAGGCCTCTTTGCACCGTACTTGGAACGGGACTGCATTCTGTTTGCAACGCCCTGGGCATCCAATGTACCACGAATAATATGGTAACGTACACCAGGCAAGTCCTTAACACGTCCGCCAGGGATTAAAACAACGCTATGCTCCTGCAGGTTGTGACCGATACCGGGGATATAAGCAGAAACTTCAATACCGTTGGAAAGACGTACTCTGGCAATCTTACGAAGAGCAGAGTTAGGCTTCTTAGGAGTAGAAGTTTTAACCGCGGTACAAACGCCACGCTTCTGAGGAGAATCCTGGTCAGTAGGCAAACGCTTCATAGAGTTGAAGCCCTTTAACAAAGCAGGAGCTTTGGCCTTCTTGACGATGGTTTCGCGACCGTTACGTACTAACTGATTAAAGGTTGGCATATTACACCTCCTGAATAAAAATTTATATTAAGCCTTTTTGGCATAATACACAGCAATATCAGGCTGGGGGTATTCCCCCCCAACCTAATTTTCAAACTATAAATGTGCCAGAATTAACCATAATCCCACACAATAACACATTTTACACATAAAATATGTGTTTGTCAAGGGGTTTTGAAAAAATTCCGATTATTCTTCTGAAGCAGTAACCTCAGAAACAATTTCAGAAGGCTGAACATTATCAGCTTCGGTTTCGTTTGCAGAATAGTCTTCTGCATTTTCGGTCACTATATTCTGTGCCCGACGCTCTTGCTCAAGCTTATCTGCAAAACGCTTAGCATGTTCGTTATAAACCTTCATACCTGTACCTGCAGGAACAAGCTTACCGATAATAACATTTTCTTTAAGACCGAAGAGCGGGTCGCTCTTGCCCTGAATAGCCGCCTCGGTAAGAACACGGGTTGTTTCCTGGAAGGATGCAGCAGAAAGGAATGAATCTGTAGCGAGAGAAGCCTTGGTGATACCAAGAAGCACCGGAGTACAGGTGGGAACAACAAGGTCGGTTTCACCTGCAGCAATTCGGGCCTTAATTTCTTCCCTTGCGGCCATAAAGTCGCTACGCTCAACACGAGACATTGGAAGCATATTTGTGCTACCCGCATCCTTAACGGTAACCTTACGCATCATCTGGTGGATAATAACCTCAATATGCTTATCGTTAATATCAACACCCTGTGTACGATAGGTTGCCTGAATCTGTTCAATAATGTAGTCCTGAACGGCCTCTTCGCCAAGAACCTCTAGAATATCCTGAGGGGCAATTGCTCCATCAACAACAGGCTGACCTTTCACTACAACATCGCCGTCAGAAACACGAATATGTCCGCCGGCAGGAACAGTCATATGCTCTTCAACAGGATTTCCCTGTTCGTCAAG
>JAZRMK010000003.1:0-3950 GCA_045647525.1 Acutalibacteraceae bacterium | reverse complement strand
TGCTTAAAAAGGTTGCGAACGTTGCTGACAGGACGGGATGCGCAATTGTGATGGTCGGTCATCTTAATAAAGCCAAAGGCGCAAGTTCACAGTATCGCGGTCTTGGTTCCATTGACTTTCGTGCAGCGGCTCGCAGTGTGTTGCTTGTCGGTCGACTTCGCAAAGAACCCAACGTGCGCATCATCGTTCACGATAAATCTTCACTGGCTCCTGAAGGGAAGTCAATGGCATTCAATCTCGGCAACGATCAAGGCTTTTATTGGCTTGATGGTTACAGTGAGATAACCTCAGAAGAACTGCTCTGTGGTTATTCTTCCGAAACCAAAACAGCCGTGGCAGAAGAACTGATTCGAGATATGCTTGATGACGGTAAAGAGGTAATGGCAGACGAAATCTTTCGTACGGCAGAGAGCAAAAACATATCGCGCCGAACGGTCAACGAAGCTAAAAAGAAGATACATAATATCCGAACCCGAAAGGTTGGTAAAGGCTGGGCGTGGTCGATACCCGAATAAAGATTGCAACATTGCAGTGTGTCCTTTCTGCATTGTAAAAATGATGACACTCAGAGTCATTTGCATTGTTGCATTGTTAAGTTGATTCGCACAAATAACGCCGTGTTTCGCCCTGTGTGCAGTGTTTGACCTCACAGTCGAGCAAACATACGTCCCAACCAAAGCCAAGCGATTTTGGGCGACTTTGACAACAGGTTAAGGTTGCTGGGTGTAGAGAGGTGGTAGCACACTTGGATGAAAACATAGCAGGAGAAAGGAAGGGCGTCCCGTTTTGTCGCCCTTCCGCAACACATCGGACGGCAACGCCGACCGTTTGGGGATTTTAGAGCCTCGAATACAGTAAACATCAGGTGTCACCCCTAATTTCTCGAAAATAGCCCTTGGTAGCACACCTGAAATAAATAATAATTACAACAAAAAAAGGAGAATGAAAAATGCCTGTATCAAAAGAAAAAGTAAAATTTATAGCGCACCTGTATCCCGAAACCGTAAAGACTGTTGACCAGATGTTTCGACAAGCAGAATGTAGGTCAAGGTCGCAATTCATCGAACAAGCAATCCGCTATTATGTTGGATATTTAATGGCGAATGATGACATATCGTACTTGCCGAATGCAATGCTCTCAACAATGAAAAGTATTGTAGCTGAGAGCGAGAATAAAATCAGTCGAACTTTTTTCAAAGTGGCGGTTGAGTTGGCGATGGTTCACAACTGCTTTGCCTATTCGCATCAAGACATTACCGCTGAAAATCTTGCACGACTTCGTGAATCGGTTGAGCATGAAGTGAAATGCACTAACGGCATGCTAACATTAGAAGATGCTGTTGAGTGGCAAAAAAGATAACGAAAGAAACTGAAAAATAATGAAAGGAGAAACTTCATGAGTTACAGATATTATTTCAAAATGTTTAAGAACGAACCCGATGTGCTGACCGTGCCGGATGTGGTAAGGCTGTTACAATTCGGTAAGAATACCGTCTACGGTCTTATCAAAGAAGGTAGGATCAGTAGCATCAAGCAGGGTAAGAAAATTATTGTGCCGAAGGTTTGTTTGGTTGAGTTTTTAACCAACGCCGGAAACTATCAGACACCGTCCCCTATAGTCCCGAATAATCTCTGGACTTGTGAAGGTTGTTGTGATAGTGTTGGTGTTGCCCGAGAAACCGAAGGACAACTTCAAAAGAAAGGAGCGTGAGTAAATGAAACGAATCACAGGACACCTGACCGAGAAAAACAAAAAGTGGTATGCGGTCATCAATCTGTATGATACAGACGGCAAGCGCAAAGAGAAGTGGCAAAGCCTACACCTTGATACGACAAGAGGAAACAAGCGTGAGGCGGAATACCGCCTCCGCCAAATCCTCGAACAGTACAACACCGATGACCTATACAAGCGTGAGAATATGTCCCATGCCGACAAAGAGCGTAGCCGAGTGGCGCACATGCAGGTAGCAGATTACCTTCCCGAGTGGCTCGAGTCACACAAAGTGAACGTATCGGAAACTACCTACGAAGGCTACAAGCTGATGATACAGTCGCGTATGGTTCCGTTCTTCCGTGAGTGCGGTGACCTCAAGGTTAGGGATATTACGGGTGATGAAATCAACGATTACTATATCCGCATTCGCAATGACGGACTCAAAGGAACGACTGCTCAACGCCATCATGCGCTGTTGCATCTTGCTTTTAAGTCGGCGGTCAAGCGAAGAATTATACCGAGCAATCCTGTTGAGCAAGCCGACAGACCGAAGGCGCAACAGTACATCGGCAAATATTATAACGCCGGTGAGCTGAAAGAGTTGCTTGACAAGACGGCGAACGACCCGATACACATTGTAATCTTCCTTGCCGCTTACTATGGACTCAGGCGAAGTGAGGTGCTTGGTCTCAAATGGTCGGCAGTGGACTTTGTAAACAAGACAGTCAGCATAAGTCACAAGGTGGTGCAAAACGATAAAGGCGTTGTAGGAATGGATGTAATGAAAACAAAATCATCATATCGTACTCTGCCACTCATACCGCAAGTGGAAGAAGTTCTCCTTGCTGAAAAAGAAAAGCAAGAAGAAATGATGCGAGTGATGCGACGAGGTTACTGCAAAAAATACACCGACTACATCTGCGTAGATGCAATCGGTGAATTAATAAAACCGAACTACGTGACCGACCATTTCAAAGTGGTGCTGAAAGAAAAGGGATTAAAACCCGTACGCTTTCACGACCTACGACACAGTTGTGCATCATTACTTCTCGCGAACGGTGTGCCTATGAAAATGATTCAGGACTGGTTAGGCCACAGCGATATGGGAACCACCGCAAACATCTACAGCCACATCGACAGCGAGAGCAAGAAAGCAAGTGCGATGGCGATTGGTTCGGCTTTGGGATAAAAAGATAAAGGCTGAACCCAAACGGGTTCAGCCACATACTTAATCCATTCGTATAATATCGCTATCTATCAACTTTTTAATGGAAGGGTCGTCAGATTGAATTTGATTGGTAATCAAATTCAAATAAGAACGAAAAGCCTCAATATCTTCTCTGCCAAAACAAAGCGATATATAGTTTGCTGTCAATCCGCCATTCCACAAATGAATATGAATATCAGCATCTATATCTGCAATTTCGTGTCCCGGTGCTACATAGGTATAGTTTGGATCTAATGACAAATCTTTTTGAGGATTAAGAATAAGAGATAAATCAGGCTCAATAAATTCCAATTCCTCTGATGATTTAAGTTCATTGGAAAGTAAAACTGATAACTTGTTTCGTAATTCTTCTACTTCGCAAGAAAGCAACATTTCGGAAGAGGTTTGATAATTCAACCAATTTTCACTTTGTAATGTCAAATCAACCTTGCACCATTGTTCATCCCAAATAGCTTGAATACTTTTCCTGTATTTAGAAATGCGAAAGTGAAAATCAATACCGTCTAAATCCAAATGGAACCACATGTTAACACCACCTTTTAAGATAGTATACCACAAAAAGAAAACAACCGCAATCCTAATAATTATTGTGCTGTTATTTTATGGCGAGATACTCTGCGCCCCTTGATTTTCCGACCGTTCCGAACGGTTGCGGAAAATCTGCGTTGCTCGAGACTTCACAGTTTCAAAATGCTGTCGCGCATTTTGAACAGCTTCGACGAACTACGTCCGCATCTCACACCGCCACAAAAAATCAAGGAACCACACCAAAGGTATGATTCCTTAATTTTGGCGGAGACGGCGAGATTCGAACTCGCGGGGGATTGCTCCCTAACTGATTTCGAGTCAGCCCCGTTATGACCACTTCGATACGTCTCCATATAAAATTGTAAAGGCTTTAGCCTTATTACCAAAATGCGAGAAAACTGCGAGATGCGGTTTTCCGAAAGTGCGAAACAAAGTCGCAGAAACCCCGCTAAATAAAGGGTTTACGGAGATACAGTCGTG
>JAZRMK010000002.1:0-10298 GCA_045647525.1 Acutalibacteraceae bacterium | reverse complement strand
ACGCGTACCGTGGCTTTTTAACGCATTAGACTGCAAAAAAGACATTGTTTTAGGCAAATTATCCCTAACCGCAATTCCCTTTATGTCGGCGGTGTTTTTATAATCAGTCTTTTGTATAACCTGCTTCGGCAATTATAGTTTCGAACTCGGCAATGGTTGTACCATACTTATATTCACCGAAGAGTTCGAGGCTTGCAACATAGTCGGCGTTTTCCTTTGTATCAAGGCCTGAGAAGGACAAGACGATGGTATAAACGTTATTAACATTTGTACGGCTGTAATGGGCACAATCGTGGTTGGCAAAGTCGCCGAACATTTCATCGTATGTTTCGTCAAGCATTTCAATCTGGTCAGCGGTGTAATCAGAAGAATCCATTGTAACGGTCTCGGTAATGCCGGTTATTTTATCACCGATGTAGGTTACAACAACCTTATCTTTGATAGTGTCAGCATCGACGGTAAAACTCATAGTTTCGGTTTTAATGTCGGGCAAATCAAGATCGGGAGCAGTGATGGTGCTGTTTGTGTTAGCTGCCGGTGTGCTTGCACTGTCAGATGTTTTGGACTTGTCGTCATTATCGTCATTGTTACGGTCATCGCCGCAGGCCGCAAGAGTGAGGACAAGGCAAAGAGCCATAAGAAGTGTTAAAAGCTTTACTGTTGATTTCATAAAATTTCCTCCTTAAAATAAAGCGAAGTGCTTATATGATAATTATAATATTCAGTTTTTAAAATGTCAACGTGAAATGTCAATATTAAAATAAAATCTTATTTTCACCGTTGCTGTACAGTTTACTTGTAACCCCAGAAGTTTAACGAATCGATAAATTCGGAAGCGCGCATACCGATAATATAGTTACTGAATGAGCCGATAGTAGTAAACTCGGCGACGCATTCTTCTTTATACAAATCCTTGAAAGACATACTCAAGGAGTACATTCCGTTACTATATGAATACTTGTAACTGAAACAAGTGTAGACATTAACAAAGGGTGTAAAAGTTTCGTCATAGGTGCTATTCAGAGCGGTCACATTTTTGCTGTCGGTTGCAAAGCGCATTGTTTGGTCGATTTTAACGATAGTATCTTCTGCATAATGAACAGTTATGATGTCGGTGGTGCCGTCAATAGTCAATGAAACGGTTTCGCTCTTTAACTCACCCTCGGGCTTTTTGTACTCAATGGCGGGAATAACAATGCCCGTATCATCTATTCTTTTCAATCCGACTGACAAGACCCAGTTGTTGAAAGTTACTATTGATATGCCTGTCGAATAACCGCCGTAAATCCTCTTTTCAGCCAAAAAGTCAGCGTTTTCTTGGATATGCAGGTCTTTAAAGGCAAGTACTACCGAATATGTACCGTTGGCGTTTGCTCTTTTGTAACTTGCAAACTCTTTTTCGTTAAATGCAGAATACATCTGGTCGTTGGTGTCGTCCATATTCTTGATGGTAGCTTCATCATAAGAGTCCGACTTCTCGGTATAAACACTGGATATACCGATGATCGTATCATCAACAAAGGCGACTGTAATAGTTTCGGAGATGACACCGTCGTCCGATTTATATGTAACGGTTTTACTGTTTTCGGTTGAGATGTTAACACCGGGCGTTAGGTCGGCAGAAGATGTAGCCGAATTAGTGTTATTGCCGTTGCAGGCTGCTAAACTGAAAACAACGCATAAAGCAACCGACAAGGACAGAAGTTTTTTAGAAAAACGCATATTATTCCTCCGAATTTTCTAGTTATCATTTCTTTGAAAATTTTGCTGATATCCACAATAATTATATAAATATACAAATTAAATGTCAATAGAGTCAAATGATGAGCATTTAAACTCAAAAGTTGTTTACATTTAAAAATTTTTAGGGTAAAATAAATAGGAATAAATATGGGAGTTGTTTTATGGCTATCGATAAAATCGTAATAAAGGGTGCCAGAGAGCACAACTTGAAAAATATTGATGTGGAGATTCCGAGGGACAAGTTGGTTGTCTTTACAGGCCTTTCGGGTTCGGGCAAATCTTCATTGGCTTTCGACACACTTTATGCCGAAGGTCAGCGTCGTTATGTCGAATCGCTGTCAAGCTATGCAAGACAGTTTTTAGGCCAGATGGAAAAGCCCGATGTCGATTCCATCGAGGGATTGTCACCTGCAATTTCCATCGACCAGAAAACAACTTCAAAGAATCCCCGTTCTACTGTTGGAACGGTTACGGAGATATACGACTATCTTCGACTTTTATATGCTCACGTAGGCATACCTCACTGTCCCGTTTGCGGAAGGGAAATTCTGCATCAATCCACCGATCAGATAGTTGACCACGTTTTAGAACTGCCCGAAGGTAGCCGGATTTTGTTGCTTTCGCCCGTTATCCGCGCAAAAAAAGGCGAACACAAAAATATTTTTGAAGATTTGCTCAAAAAAGGTTATGCCCGTGTTCGTGTTGACGGGGATGTTTATGATTTGAGTGAAGAGATAAAACTTGAAAAAAATAAACGCCACGATATTGAGGTTGTTGTCGACCGATTAGTTATAAAGGAAGGCGTTTCTGCACGTATTACAGATAGTATCGAAACTGCGTTGAAACTTTCGGGCGGTCTTGTTACCGTCAAGGTTGTCGATGGCGAAGAGTACAATTTTTCAGAGAATTACGCATGTCCCGAACACAATATCAGTATGCCTGAACTGGCTCCCAGAATGTTTTCGTTCAACAGTCCGTTCGGTGCGTGTCCTACGTGTGCAGGTCTTGGAATTTTTATGAAGATAAATCCGTTACTATTGGTTCCGGATGAGTCCAAGTCGTTGGCGGAAGGCTGCATCAGAGCAAGCGGTTGGGGAACAGCCGGATGGGGTTCTAAGGAGCAGGGAACAATCGCCTTGACGTACTATAAAGGTTTGGCGGAGCATTATGGATTTGATATCAACACTCCTTTCAAGGAACTCTCCGATGAGGTCAAGGATGTCATTTTCTACGGCTCAGGCAGTGAAAAAATAAAATTTACCCGCAATTCTGAGTGGGGCGGCGGCACCTTTAACGTTACCTTTGAGGGTGTAATTAACAATCTTGAAAGACGTTACAAGGAAACGTCGAGTGATTGGTCACGAAATGAAATAGAGTCGTTGATGACCGAATTACCTTGTCCCGATTGCGACGGCGCACGTTTAAAACCTGAAATTTTAAGCGTTACCGTAGGTGGACTTAATATTAAACAACTTTGTGATATGCCGATAGTTGAGTCCTTGAAATTTTTTGAGGGATTGCAGTTGGATGCGCGAAGCACAGAAATTGCTGCACCTATTATCAAGGAAGTGAAATCAAGGTTAGAGTTCCTTATAAGTGTTGGACTCGACTACCTCACATTGTCGCGTTCATCGGGCACATTGTCGGGTGGTGAGAGTCAGAGAATCAGACTCGCAACCCAGATAGGCTCTTCACTTATGGGCGTTCTTTATATACTCGATGAGCCGAGTATCGGTCTTCATCAAAGGGATAACTGCAAACTTATTGAAACCTTGCAAAGATTGCGTGATTTAGGCAACACGGTAATTGTCGTTGAGCACGATGAGGATACTATACGCGCGGCAGATTATATTGTCGATATCGGCCCCGGAGCAGGTGTTCACGGGGGCGAGATAATCTGTTCAGGCACCCCTTCCGATATATGTAACTGCAAAGAATCCATTACCGGAGAGTACTTATCGGGTGCAAAGCGTATACCTGTTCCTGCTACTCGCCGAAAGGGTAATGGTAAGTCAATAGAGATCAAAGGTGCTTCGGAAAATAACCTCAAAAACATCAATGTGAAGTTTCCGTTGGGCAAAATGATCTGTGTTACGGGTGTTTCGGGATCGGGCAAGTCGTCGCTTGTTAACAGTGTGTTATATCAAAGGTTAGTTTGTGAACTTAACGGTGCAAAACGAGTTTGGGGTAAGCACAAGGAACTGAAAGGACTGGAAAATCTCGATAAGGTCATTGAGATAAGTCAGTCACCGATAGGCCGCACACCGAGATCGAACCCCGCTACCTATACGGGCGTTTTCAACGATATACGCGAACTCTTTGCGGCCACAAAGGACGCAAAGTTCAGAGGATACTCGGCGGGAAGATTTTCGTTCAATGTCAAGGGCGGCCGTTGTGAAGCCTGCGAGGGCGATGGCATCATAAAGATTGCAATGCACTTTTTACCCGATATCTATGTGCCGTGCGAAGTGTGTAAGGGCAGCCGTTACAACCGAGAAACGTTAGAGGTAAAATACCGCGATAAGAGCATTTACGACGTGCTGGAAATGACGGTTGAAGAGGCTATGTATTTCTTTGAGAGTTTGCCTAAGATTCACCGCAAATTACAGACACTTTATGATGTCGGTTTAGGATATGTAAAACTCGGACAACCTGCTACAACGCTTTCGGGCGGTGAGGCACAACGAGTTAAACTTGCAACCGAACTTTCCAAAAGGCCTACGGGCAGAACGGTTTATATTCTTGATGAACCCACAACGGGATTGCATACTGCCGACGTGCATCGTCTTATTGATGTTTTCAACCGTCTTGTCGATGCAGGCAACAGTATGATAATTATTGAGCATAACCTTGATGTTATAAAGTCGTGTGACCATATTATCGACTTGGGTCCCGAGGGCGGTGACAAAGGCGGTACAGTCGTTTGTGTCGGAACGCCTGAGGAAATAGCACTGTGCGAAGAATCTTATACAGGTCAATTCCTCAAAAAGATGCTGTAAATTGTTAACAGTCACTTAATCAATTCAAAAGTAGAATATTGTAAAATATAGGGGAGGTGGGCAAATGTTCGGTTATATAAGTATAAATAAGCCTGAACTTAAAGTAAAAGAATATGAGACTTATAAGGCTGTATACTGCGGTCTGTGTCGTAATCTCGGCAAAGAGTACGGAGTACTTGCAAAGTTTATATTAAACTATGACCTTACATTTGTGTCCCTCTTACAAATGGCGGTCAAGCCGACGGTTCCGCAGTATGAACGCAGTCGTTGCAGAGCAAATCCTTTTAAAAAGTGCAGTTATTGTAAAAATGATGCGAATGATCAAAGCTTGGCCTCTGCCGCCTGCGTTGCTCTTTTTGATTTAAAGGTTGAGGACAATATTGCTGACAACCCGTTTATAAAGGGAGTATTTTACAGAATTTTGAGGCTTTTTTCTAAAAACTGGGCAAAAAAGGCATATAAAAAAATTCCGGCATTAAAACCTATAATTGACGATTACCGACAAGGTCAACGCGATGCCGAAAATACAGCAAATTGTTCTATTGATATGGCGTCCGAGCCCACCGCCAAGGCAGTCAGCCGAATTTTAGCGCTTATTGAATGCGACGCAAAGTACGGCTTTGTTTTGCAACGAATGGGGTATTGCTTGGGCAAGTGGATATATCTTTGTGACGCGGTCGATGACCTGCCCGACGATATCAAGACCGGAAATTTCAATGTACTTAAACAGTTTGTAACAGAAAATTTCAATGCAAAGCAGCAGATTGAGGGAAAAATCGTTCCGATTTTAAATAATTGCTGGACCGAATGTGCAAAATATTCGGAATTGCTTGAAATTGAAAAATACCATAGTATAATAGAAAACATATTATATGAAGGTTTAAAATTAAGACAAAGTAAAATATTCAAAGAGGAGAAACATAAATGAAAGACCCGTATTCTTTGCTCGGTGTTAGCCGTGACGCTACCGACGAGCAGGTTAAGGCCGCATATCGCGAGTTGGCACGTAAGTTCCACCCCGATAATTTTAGTGATAACCCTGCCGCAGCTGAAATGGCAACCGAAAAAATGCAGGAAATAAACGAGGCATACGATACCATAATGAATAAGCGTTCACGCAAAGGTGGACATAATACAGGGAACACTTATTCCAATAGCGGAAGTTCCAATTTTGCTGATGTCAGAAGCCTCATTAACGGTGGACGATTTGAGGAAGCACAGGAAATCCTTGACGGCGTGCCGGTCGAAAACCGCGATGCCGAATGGTATTTCCTTAACGGATGCGTGCTTTACCGCAGAGGTTGGTTTGATTCCGCATTTACCAGCGTTTCAACCGCATGCAGAATGGACCCCACCAACCCCGAATATCGTGCAATGCTGAATCAGTTGCACCATAGTCGCAACGGCTATGCATCATATGGATACGGAAGAAGTCGCGGAATGGGTAGTGGCCCTAACGGAGAATGTACGATGTGTGACCTTTGCGCAGGTCTTGCTTGTCTTGACTGTATGTGTGATTGCATTTAATTATGAGAAAAACTACGATTAAGGTTACGTGTTGCGGTTTGCTCAGTGCATTGGCGATGGTTGTTTTATTGTTCACAAACCTTCCCATGTTCACCTACACAGTTCCTGTAATGGCGGGTGTGTTCTTCATCATCCCTGCCATCGAATTTGGAACAAAATGGGCATTTTTAAGCTATGCCGTAACTGCGATTGCAAGCGTCGTGCTACCTACTGAAAAGGAAGCATTGATAGTATTTATCGGAATCTTAGGCTATTATCCGATTTTAAAGATGGTCATTGAAAGAATCGGCAAACGGTGGATGGAACTTGTTTTGAAGTTGGCCGTTTTCAACGTCGCGATAATTACGTCGTATGCACTTATAATCAAATTAATGGGCGTCAACCCGTTCGCTATTGAGGGCGTGGGTGCAACACTCGCAACCTCACTGTTTCTACTTGCGGGCAATGTGGTGTTCGTGATACTTGATTATGCGTTGACAAAGGTAATAGTTTTGTATTTCATAAAACTTCGCAAACCGATAAGGAAGATTATGGGTATTAGCGGTAAGTATTAGAAAAGGAATGATTGTCGAGTGATGCTTAATTTCACTTGACAATCATTGTTTTAATATGTATAATAATGCGTGACGCTGATAGGCCATATAAGGCTTGAAAGCGTTGGAAAGCAATTAAATATGCGGGTATGGCGGAATCGGCAGACGCGCTAGATTCAGGTTCTAGTCGGGGCAACTCGGTACAGGTTCAAGTCCTGCTACCCGCACCAAAAAGAAGACATTTGTCTATTAGACAAATGTGGTCTTTTTTTTAGTTCTTATCTTCGGTTGTGATTTTTATAGAGGTGATAATGGGTTGCTTATCGGCTTTTATTGTGCCGTTATCGTCTGTTGGTTCGGCAGATGTGCAAACGGCGTCAACAACCTCAATACCGTCAACAACGCGTCCGAATGCCGCGTAATCTCCGTCAAGATGTGTTTTGCTGGATTGCATTATAAAGAACTGCGAGCTTGCGCTGTTCATATCGTATCCGTTTCTTGCCATCGAAATAACGCCTCTCGCGTGAGAAATGTTATTTTCGAAACCGTTGGAACTAAATTCTCCGTAAATGTTCTTTTCAGAACCGCCTGAACCGTTGCCTTCAGGGTCGCCGCCCTGCATCATAAATCCGTCAATGATTCGATGAAAGGTAAGACCGTCATAAAATCCGGTATTGGCAAGATTCACGAAATTAGCAACCGTGATAGGCGCTGCTTTATGGTCGAGTTGCACTTTGATAGTGCCATAGTTGGCGATATCAATAGTAGCATAGTAGGTTTTCGATTCGTCGAGTTCAATGATAGGCTCTTTCATATAGTCAGACGACATACTTGCATTTGTGTTAGAGCCCGAACTTGCGGTAGTGCCGGCAGAATTGGAACTTGCGGTATTATTGTTATCACCTATCAGGCCGAAGGTCATCACTAGAAGAAGTGTAGTTACGCACACAACAATTACAACAGAGAGAACAGCAGCCAAGATATTGAGTGAGCCAGCACCTTTTTTTACGGTCTTTGCGTTGTTTTTGACCGCAACATTAACAGCGCTTTCCGCCTTGTCGGGAACTTTTACTGTCGTAACCGATTTTTTCAACTGCTCGACAACCGTTTGCAGAGTGACATCGGTTTTGCGGTTTGCCTGGGCAAGCTTTGCAATATTTTCACTTTGTGCATCCACTGCTGCAATAACAGTTGTTTCGGATACCGACAAAACCTCAGCAACGCTTTTCGAGTCGAACTCAAACACATTGCAAAGCAACAGTACAGCTTTTTGGAAAGTTGTAAAACGCGACAGTGTGAAATCGGCAAAATTTTTATATCGATTAGAACCTGTCAAATCGCCGCTCACAGAAAAATCAGTATCGGGTTTTGCATCAAAAATAGTTGAATCCTGTTTCATTAGTTTGCGACGGCAGTACTGAGTAACTTTAAGTACCGCAAGTCTTGAAAACTCTTCTTCGGTTTTTATCTTCATAATTCTGGCACTGCCCCAAACCTCTTTAAAGGTCCATTGAAGAGCATCGCTTGCCATTGAGTTATTGGAAAGCAGGTTTTGTGCCACAAAATACACCGCCTGCTTATTTGCGTTATAAAGTTCATTCATTGCGTCGCTTTTGCCTTTGAGTGCGGCGCAAACTACTGATTTAGCCATGTTGAAACCTTCCTTTACCTAAGCTTTAAATATAATTTAATTGTTTTTTCTCAAAAAGTCAACGCAAACGATGTAAATTTATCGAGTTGCCGAAATTGTTTACAGAAAATACAAAAACCGTCTTATCGAAACAGATAAGACGGCAGATTTTTATTTTGCTACAAAGAAAACTCCGTAAACTCCGGGTCCGGTATGCGCACCGATGGTAGAGCCGATTTGGCATCTGTCGGAAACGGTATAACCTGCTGCTGAAAGTTTGGCCTCTAACTTGTCGGCATTTTCTTCACCGTAAGTATAAAGCGTGCAGATGGGGAAGTCGGTGTCGATTTCAAAACCATCAAGTTTTTCGGAAATAACAGTGACGGCTTTTAAGAAGCCGAGCGCCTTACCCGCAACGTCGACCGAGCCTTCTTTTGATACAGTGATGACCGGTTTTATGTTGGCAAGAGTTCCGAGCATGGCTGAAGCTTTGCCGATTCGCCCGCCTTTGTGCAGATATTCGAGTGTGTCGACACCTGCAAAGATCTTGACTCTTCCCACAAGATCGGTACATTCTTTGACCACCGTATCAGACGGCTTGCCTGCGTCTATAAGCTTTTTCGCAAATCTTGCAATAAGACCTATCATGTGCGAAGCGGTTTTGGTGTCTACGATGTATATTTTATCATAATCGACCATAGCTTTTGCAATATTTGCACTCTGGTATGTACCGCTTAAAGCAGAGGAAAGGCATAAGTATATTAGTTCGTCACCTTTTTCTTTAATTTCACGGAAAACCTTTGCGAAAGAATCAGGTGAGGGTTGTGACGTTCTGGGAAACTCCTCACATTCAGTCAACAGTCTATAAAATGTATCGCGTTCAAGGTCAACACCGTCGCGATACTCATTGCCATCAATAGTAACGTTTATTGGCATAAAAAAGTCGAATTCATCTTTTCTGCAATCGGAAGCAGAATCAACCATTATTTTAATCATAATAAACCTCCGTAGGTCACAACACTGTTTCAAGGTAATCCTTTAATTGCTCGAAACTTCCTTGTGGGTAGTGTGAAATTTCCTTCTCTTCTTTATTTATAAGGCAATCAGTCATTAAAAAGACCTTTAATCCTAAACTTTCGACTATCATATCTTCTGCCACGTCGTTTCCGACCATAAGACACTCATGCTCTTTGGCACCGATTGCCTCTAAAATGTTTTTGTAATAGCGCAGATTGGGCTTGCAGGAGTATGAGTTGTCGTAGGTTGTGACAAGTGCGAAATCGTTTATATCCAAACCTGCCCAACGCATACGGCTAAGGGTTGCAATACGAGGGAAAACGGGGTTAGTTGCCAACACTATGGTTACGCCCTTGGATTTCAGATATTTTATTATCTCGTCGGCTTCCTTCTTAAACCCGCAAATAGACTTTATCGTTTGAAACTCGTTTTCGTAAAATCCTGCAAAACACGGTTCGTTATCACGTGCTTTTTGACCGAAGTTTTTGCAGAATTCGTTCCAGAAAATTTCTTCATTGGTGGCGCTCGATTCGTTTTTATGCATCGCCTTCATGCCCGACCAAATTGCTTTAATTAAGGCATCGGGCTCGTAGCCGTGATCCGCCATTTTCTTTGACAATAAACCAAAATACATCTTGACGAATTCATCTTGGTTTAAAGGCAATAAGGTTCCGTCAAGGTCAAACAAAACATATTTTATACTCATACTGTTTTCTCCTCATTAACGATTGAGAGTCGTTCTTTGGTGATATTTTGAAGGTTTGAGATTATAGATTCAAGGCAATTATAGAATACAGCACGTTCCTTTTTTGTTAAATCTTTGCCAACGTAAGCAGTAACGGTTTCGGC
>JAZRMK010000001.1:0-33240 GCA_045647525.1 Acutalibacteraceae bacterium | reverse complement strand
ATCCTTGGTAAGGATGAGGTCGGCAGTTCGAGTCTGCCTAACAGCTCCAAAAACCTCTTCACTGATGTGGAGAGGTTTTTTCATTCTGAAATCAAAGCATAAATAAAGCAGGTCATTTTTGTGACCTGCTTTAACTTATTTAGGTTGTTCTTTACTGCCCAACGGAATTATTTTTTCAAAAAGGCAGGTAAAGTTTGCGGTTACCAATCGATCCTCATGCAGAGAGCCGAAATACCAATGCTTAAACTCAACCGATTTTGCCAATTCTCCGAAATAACCATTAAGCTTGTTGACGTTATCAGGCTGACCCTTGCGAAGCAACATAGAACTTTTTAAAAGCAAGGGAGGTTCGTGTGTGATGATATAATCAACTTTAAGCCCTGCCTCGTCGAGATTCTTAGCACCTTCGGTCATTTGATGAAGGTTGGGTAGTTCTTCCCTGAACCAGATGCCTGATTCCTCGGTGTTTCGCACTAAACGGTCATCACTTTCGCCACCGCCGAAAGTAAAGATTTTTATACCCTCAATATTAAATATCTGACCGCGCATAAGGTGGAAAAGATTGCCACTTATTCTATGAACGTGGCCGCCGTTCCATATAGTTTCACGACACTTATTTATTTTGCTGAAATTCTCATGTGTTCCATCAACAAAGCAGACAGTAAACTTACGGGAACCCAAATACTCAATAACGCTCTTTTCCCTGCGACCGCCATCCCAAAGATAACCAAAGTCACCACAGACGATCAGTATATCATCAGGTTTTAATTTTCGCCACTGGGCGTCATACAGTCTTGATTCGTCACCGTGCATATCACCTGTAACATATATCATCTCGTCTCACCAACTTTTTTAAAAATTACACTTTAAATTCTATATAAATACTGCTATAATGATTTTGAAAATATTCTATTAAAATTATAATACTATTTTTTCAACAACTTTTCAAGGAGAAAGAAATGTTTAAGAAAATTTTTTGTATATCTCTTATTTTGATAATCACAACTTTGACTGTTGTTTTGCCAACTGCGGCGTATGTTCCCTCGTCATTTGAGGTTGATGCCGAAGGTGCTTTACTTGTTAATATGGATACCGGTGACCGCATTTTTGAGAAAAATGTTGATAAAAAACTCTACCCTGCATCCCTGACAAAACTAATGACAGCCTTGGTATTGTATGAATCGGTTTCTGACCTTGACAACACAATTATCACCGTTTCAGAATATGCTATTCGCAGTCTTGACGGCACCGATTCTTCAACAGGTGGTCTTAAAATCGGCGAAAAACTTTCTGCTAGACAGATGCTTTATGTATTGCTTCTCTCCTCCGCCAACGAAGGTGCAAATGCTATTGCCGAAACAGTAGGCGGTAATATTGAAGGCTTTGTTGCCAAAATGAACGAAAAAGCAAAGGCGCTCGGTATGAAAGGCACACATTATGCCAACGCGCACGGACTTCACGACGAACAACACTACACCACAGTTAATGATATGTATATCTTGACAACTGCGGTCTTGAATGTGCCCGTACTTAAAGATGTTTGCTATACTTCAAAATACACACTCGAAGCAACTAATATGAGCGACAAACGCAGTTATACTACAACGAACTTTTTAAAGCTAAACAACGGTATGACCTGCACCGCCGCAAAATATAAAGGTCAACCATATTACTACAAGTATGCAGACGGTGTAAAGACCGGATACACTGACGATGCAGGACGTTGCCTTGTTTCAACCGCTTCAAAAGATGGCGAAAACTATATGTGCATCTTAATGAAAAGCCCTGTCTATGATTCAAACGGTAGAAAGATACGTATTGAATTTGGTGATTCAAAGGCGCTCTATGAATGGGCATTCAATGATTTTGAAAGAAAACAGGTTTTAAGCAGCGGCAAGATTGTTGGCGAAGTACCGGTTGAACTTTCATGGGATACCGACTATGTATCGGCGGCAACCGAAAAGAACTTGATGGCAGTAGTGCCAAAGGGCGCTGACGAATCGACCATCAGTTATGACATTCGATGGTATCAACCAAGCTTCACCGCACCGTTGACAAAGGGTGACTATATCGGTGAGTGCGATGTTGTTTACGCGGGAAAGGTTTTGGGAACGGTAAAGCTTGTCGCCTCGCAGGACGTTGAGCGCAACACCTTACTCTATGTTGCAAACAGCGTACGCAATTTCTTTAAAACCGTTTTCGGTTCTACGGCGTTCCTGATCGTTTTGGGTCTTATCGGTGCAGCAATTATAATTTTCATTATAATTCTTATAATTCTTAATTCCCCAAAAAGACGTAGAAGAAGATATTAAAAAAAACAGCCTACTTTTAATGAAACATTAAAAGTAGGCTGTTTCATTTTAAATTTTCAGTAACCGCTTGGCGTTTTCACATAAAATCAATTCTTTATCTTTTTGCGGTATATTCAAGCTTTCAAATATTTCCAATTCTTTGTCTGCCCTGCTCCACGGTGAATCCGAACCGAACAGAATTTTATCGGCACCGTGTTTTTCAAGTATTTTCAAAAACTGTTCCTTTGTGTAATATCCAAAACCCATAGATGTATCAAGGTACACATTTGTGCCGGCAAGATAATTATACACATCGTCCCATTGTTTCTGTCCACCGAGGTGTGCCGCAACAAGCACTCCACCCTTCATCTGATCGGCAATATTTTTGAATTGTTTTGGACTTGAATGGTACGGTGGCTTAAACGCAGGGTCAAATCCCGCGTGATGAACAATTATGAGTCCTTTTGAAAATGCGTAGTCATAAATTTTAAGCATCTCGGGCGAATCAACGCTGAACTGTTGATACTCACAGTGCATTTTTATTCCTTTAAGTCCCAGAGAGCAGATGAAATCTATATCTCTTTTGTAATCATCGGTTGCAGGATGAAATCCGCCAAATGATATAATTCTGTCATTCTCTATTCCTGCAGCCCATTCGTTAACCGTTTTTAATTGGGAAGGTTTTGTAAGAACAGGTAAAACAACCGAAATATCCACCTTGAATTTTTCCATATTATCAGTAAGTCCGTTTAAAGTACCATTGGTACAAGGCTCATAAATTTTGCCACAAGCCTCATAAAGAGAATTTATTGCCCTTTCGGCTATACTATCGGCAAAACAGTGTGTATGAAAATCTATCACCATTAAAATCACCTTTTAAATTTAATACTCTGTTATTTTAACACATTTTACAGAAAATCAACATAATTTTAAAAATTCTTACGCTTGATATTTATTATAACATTATTTATAATGATTTTGATATGGTTTGAAAGGAAATTATTATGAAATCTTTTGTAATAAATAAAAATGACGCAGGTCAAAGGCTTGACAAATTTGTTTTAAAAGCCGCACCGATGTTGCCTACGTCCTTACTTTATAAGTACATACGATTAAAAAGAATAAAGGTCAACTCAAAGCGTGCCGAAATCAGCACAAGGCTCAATGTCGGAGATACAGTTGAAATGTATATCAACGACGAGTTTTTCGAGCAAAAAGCTCCTAAATACGACTTTATGTCGGCATCGGCAACCATTGACATCGTTTACGAAGATGAAAACATTATCCTTGTTGATAAAAAGCAGGGATTGCTTGTACACCCCGACGAAAATGAGTATAACGACACCTTAATTGCAAGGATTCAGCGTTATCTTTATGAGAAAGGTGAATATGACCCCGAAACCGAAAACAGCTTTAAACCGTCGTTAGCCAACCGAATCGACCGAAACACCGGCGGGATTGTTATTGCCGCAAAAAACGCCGAGGCTTTGCGAATTCTTTGCGATAAGATCAAAACGCGCGAGATAGACAAATGGTATCTGGCAGTCGTTCACGGAACTTTGAAAAAGAAGGAAGATACTCTGGAAGGTTTCCTTGAAAAGAACGAGGACAAAAACCAGGTGTATATAAAGTCATATATGACCGCAGATACGAGAACCATCAAAACAAAATATTCTGTTTTGTCAGAAAAAGACGGTCTTTCACTTTTGAAGGTTGAACTGCTTACGGGCAGAACCCACCAGATACGAGCTCACCTCTCCTCTATCGGTCATCCTCTGCTTGGCGACGGAAAATACGGCAAACTCAAAAACGACAAAGCCTTGGGTTTTAACAAACAAGCGCTTTACTCATTCCGTTTAAGATTCAACTTCACAACCGATGCCGGCATTTTGGAATATCTTAACGGCAAGACCTTTGAAGTAAAATCGGTCTGGTTTGCAGAAAAGTTATTTCCCGAATGTAAATACAAAAGATTATAAAAATATAAAACCCTTAACGATGGTTAAGGGTTTTGTTTTATTACAGTGATTTGATTATACAATCTGCAGTAGATTTATTGTTTGCAATAGGAATATCATACACCTGCGCAATTCTGAGCAGGGCTTTGACATCGGGGTCGTGCGGCATCGCAGTAAGCGGGTCAGAGAAAAAGATAATAATATCAATTTCACCGTTTGCCACGCGAGCGCCTATCTGCTGGTCACCACCCAACGGTCCGCTAAGATACGCAAAAACCGGCAGATTTGCAGCTTCCGAGATCTTTTTAGCAGTTGTACCCGTTCCACACAAAAAGTGCTGTGCCAGAACTTCACGGTTTTTGACACACCATTCCACAATAGTCGGCTTCATATTATCGTGTGCAATCAAAGCAATTCTTTTGGCCATTTTTATACCTCCAATCAAGAATATATATCTAAATCCTTATATCGTAATTATATAACACAATGTGTAAAATTTAAACCCCTATTTTTGTAAAAATGCCGTAAAAAAATTTCCGAAGATCAAGTCTTCGGGATATTTTTTATCTTATTTTTCAAAAATATTTTTTCGGCATATTTAAGTAATAAAAACAAGGGATAAATCAATATAGCAGTAATACAGGCATTACCTATACAATGCATAATGTCGAACCAAAATCCAAATACAACCCACGAAACCGCGAATTCCCAACCGAACGTAAATATGTAAGGAATTGCACAAAGTGTTCCGAATGCCAGACCGTAAAGCGATGAAACAACCGAGTAAAAAATAATCATTATAACTCCATTCTTACTTGTAAAGCGGTTGTTAAGTGCCAAAACAGGTCTTCTTATAAGGAGAATTATAAGAGTCAGAATCGCCCAAACATATAAATACATTATGTTCCATACGTTTATTCCAAAAAAATAAATCTCACAAAAAACATATATGTATACTGAAACAAATGATTTAACGCCAAACACGGCGGTTAAGGCAATTATCATAACCGACACCGGTTCAATATTCGGCAACGGTGCCATTACTGTTTTGAAAGCAAACATAATGACTCCGTATAATGCGAGGAAAATAATCAAAGGTAAGTATTTAAGTACCCGTGATTTTTTTGCACTCATTTAATCGCAGTATAGGTGAACTCGTAACGAGCACCTTCCTCAACAGTAATATCATTAATTCCTTTATCTGTAACAACACCGTTCACTTTAACTTCCCAACGGTGAGCATTATCGACAGAGAAGCTGTGAAATCTCACATATATTCCTTCCTCGGAATAATCAGTGATTCCTGCTTCATCAAGTGCTTTTGATAAAACAGTGTGTGCTGTTTTTAAATTAAAGTCTTGTACTTCCTCGTTGCAAATAACCGAAACCTTGATTTCACATTTATTATCGTCAGGAACAACCGTTTCCGGATAGTTAACGTTACCGAAAGAAACATCTGCACCGTTAAAATCGGATGCAACAGATGATACTTCGCCATTCTTATCCTTGCAACCTGCAAAAAGTGCAACCGAACAGATAAGAACAATAACTAAAATACCTAACCCTAAATTACGAAATTTTGATTTCACAACAGCTATCTCCCTTAATTTTGATTTCCTGCCGAAAAAAATATTAGCCGATTGTATAGGTAACTTCATAAGAAGCACCATTTTCAATTTCAATATCGTTAATACCCAACATTGAAAATTCACCGTTAACGGTAACGCACCACCAAGACATATCAGTGTTCCAATCAGCAGTAATTCCGTCGAAAGTTGTGTAATATCCGTCGTCGGCATACTTTATGATACCGGCTTCGACTAATGCATCGGCAAGATACTTTTTATCGGTCTTTAAATTCCACTCTTTTGTCTGACCGCCTTTAATGAGTTTAAAGGTAAACGCAGTTTTTGCATCAACATCACCACTGTTTACCGTACTCGACGACGGATTGCTTTGCGATGTGCCTCTGTCAACATCACAAGCGGCAAACATAAACATAGACAGCATAATTAACACGGCGGTGAAAAGAGCTGCCAAAACTTTTAATGAGCTAAAAACTTTGACTTTTGATTTCATAGAAAAAACTCCTTTATTTTATATTGCAAAGCATCAATACAAAATATTATGTAAACCAAAATACAAAGTGACTCCGTCCGCCGACAAAGAGCTAAATATTTCGGTTGCCAATTACTCGTGGCATTTTGTACCGACTAAAATGAAGGCAGGTCTTCCGACTTAAAGTTCAAACAGACAGTGCCGCCTTCCCGAATATAACATTCAGTGACATAATGGCACTACCCTCGCTTAATACGGCGACGAGTTCGTGTGGGATTTTCACCCAACTTCCCTTTTAATCCTATCCAAAGCATAGGAACCAACATTTGTTTTGCCTTAATAATATACCACTTTAATCGACATTAGTCAATAAATATCAAACTTTGGGACAAAATAAGGAAAATATTAAGAGGGGTTATTATGATATCTATAATTTTAAGAACCTTTATTTTTTATTTTATCCTGATGTTTGGAATAAGGCTTATGGGCAAACGTCAGATTGGTGATATGCAACCGGGAGAACTTGTTATAACAATTCTTATTTCCGAAATTGCAGCTATCCCCATTCAAGATCCTGCCCAACCGATTTTTGTCGGTATAGTAACCGTAATAACATTGGTATTTTTTGAGATTTCAATTTCGGTCATCACAATGAAACTGCAACCGTTAAGAAATCTATTCTACGGTAACTCGTGCATAATAATTAAAGACGGAATTTTAGATCAAAAAATGCTCAAAAAGTTGCGTGTTTCAGCCACTGATCTTATCGAGGTATTACGTAATCAAAGCATCTTCGATATAAATGACGTTGCTTACGCAATTTTAGAAACCAACGGTCAATTAAGCGTGTTGCTGAAACCATCAAAGCAGACTATAACCTACGATACTGAATGCAACCCAACAGCCGATTTGCCCGAAATTGTTGTAAGTGACGGGAAATTGATAAAAAGCGGGTTAGAAAACATTAACAAAAACGAACAATCGATAAAAAAAATATTAAAAAAAGAATCTCTTTCTCTTCAAAACGTCTTTATAATGCTCTGCGATAAGACGGGAAAGCACAGCATCATAAGAAAGGACAAACAATGAACCGATTTTATATCGCTATGGCGCTTTTTAGTGCTATTATTATAATCAGTATTATTTCTTGTGTTTACTTGAATAAAATCGAAAACGACATTAGTTACGAATTAACTCTTGCCGAAAGTACTTTCCCTGACCCACAATGCAAAAACAATTTGAACAATGCTCAGCAAATATGGAAACGGAATGAGCTTTTTCTTAAAACATTTTTAAATCGTGAAAAGATTGCCGAAATATCTGAAGAATTCAGTGTTTTAATAGCAAGTGCCGAGGCTGATAAATCAGAATTTAATGATGCGTTATTTCGTTTAAAAGAAAAGCTTAACACACTAATAAGTGAAAATAACATCAATAAATACAGTTTTATCTGATACGCCACTTTTCATATAATGATTTCAAGGTTGTTTTTTTAGAAAATGGTGGTATAATGCTTTTATGAGGTGACGATAGTTTGTTATGAATAATAAAATATTAACCATTCCTAATATCATAACCTTGCTAAGAATTTTTGGCACATTTACTTTACTGTTCATAAAGACCTTGACCATCCCGTTTTTTATAATATACGCAGTTGCTGGCGTATCGGATGCTATCGACGGCACTGTTGCAAGAATCACTAAAACAGTCAGTGATATCGGTGCCAGACTTGACAGTGTTGCTGACCTTTTTTTCTATGCTGTTATGTTACTGAAAATATTCCCTATTTTATGGGAAGCACTTCCCCGTTCGATTTGGATTTTAGTAGCGCTTATTCTCTTAGCAAGAGTTTTATTCTATTTAATAGGATTTATTAAAACTAAGGCTCTTCCTTCTAACCATACAATACTCAATAAACTTACCGGCTTTATGCTCTTTTCGGTTCCGTTTGTTATCAACTTAATAATTTTCGCACCGTTTTGTTGGGGTATATGTTTAATTTCCTCAATCGGTTCTTTGGAGGATCTTATTACGCTGTTAGGTAACAAAAAAGGGTCTAACCAAAAGGTACATCAAACTTAAAAATAACATAACAAAAACGCCCTGAGAAAAACTCAGGGCGTTTTATTATACAATTAAGCAATTATGTACTTTAAAAGGCTAAACAACAACGGAATCGTAACAATGCATAAAGTATGCGATATGACTGCCATTGACGCGCCTGTTGATGTGTTTCCTCCGTATGCCGCAGGAAAAACAACGGTATTCATACCCAACGGCGTTGCAAAAGCAAAGAAAGCCAGAACCAATATCAAACTATCAGCCTTCAAAAGCATTAAAAGACCGATAAAAATAACAGGAAGAACGACTAGACGAAGAGCCGTTGCAACATAGACCTTTTTATTGGTCATAAGACCCTTTAAATCATATCCGCCAATTACAAAGCCTGTTAAAATCATAGCCATAGGTGCCATACAGCCTTTGCAGTAGTTGATTGTGTCAATCACAAATTGAGGAATAAATTTTTGGGCACCAAGCAAACCCAAACTCGCACCGATTATAATCGATATAAAGACAGGATTTATAAGGTTGCCTAACGCAGAGTTGCCCACCTTTTTATCCTTAGGGATAAGTATCATAACACCCCATGTGTAGACCGCCAAATTTAAAGGCAATGTAAAAAGCATATAAGGGTAAAGAAAATCCTCCCCCAAAATTGCAGGAACAATGGCGTTACCCATAAAGCTGAAATTGGCAAAAACAAGCGCATAGCGATAGATGTTACGCATATAATAGTCCTTTTTGTTAAAAAGGAACGACAAAGGAATAGCGATGGCAAACGCAAGAAACAAAACCAGCACTGAATACAAAACCAACTTGTACTGTTGCTTTAACGAAGCAACAGTACAGTATGTCATAAAAGTACTGATTATTAGTGCGGGTACGAAAACATAGTTTTCGAGTTTAGATGCAACAGCTGCCGTATTTTTGGGAACGATATGAGATTTATTGGCAATAAAACCAATAATCATACACATAAACATAACCAACATCGGCGAAAGAGTAGCCTTAAACGTTTCTAGCAAAATAACGTCACCTTAATCCTTGACACGAATGTTATTTAATAACACCAAAAAAACTAAGCAAACCGCAAACAAACACGATAAGTGCAACTACGGGAAGTATATATTTACAATAAGGTTTCATCCAATTTTTGACCTTAATACCCTTACCTTTATTGGCTTCGGCAACAAAATTGTCCCATCCCCAACCGATTTTTGAAGTACAGAAGAGTACGAAAACGAGAGAGCCCAACGGTAACAGCAAATAACTAACTATAAAGTCTTCAAGATCAAGCACATTCGAACCGTTCCCAAAAGGCTTAAATCCTGATAAAACATTAAACCCTAAAATACACGGCAACGCCAACAATGGCATTATTATACCATTTATAAGACAGGCTTTTTTCTTACCCCATTTGAATACGTCCTCGCAGCAGGCAATGATCGATTGGAAAACAGCAAGAACGGTTGAAAAAGCCGCAAAGCACAGGAACAAGAAGAAAAATGATCCTAAAATGCGTCCGCCGGGCATATCATTAAATATATTCGGCAATGTTTTAAATATAAGCGAAGGACCTGCATCTGTTTTTCCGTTATTATAAGCAAAACAAGCCGGGAAAATGATGAGGCCTGCGGTGAATGCAACAAAAGTGTCAAGTGCTGCAACATTGATAGCCTCGCCCATAAGTGAACGTTTATCATCAAGGTAACTGCCGAAAATAGCCATACTGCCGATACCGAGACTCAAAGTGAACAAAGCCTGTACCATAGCACTTGAAACAACGGTGACAACACCGACCTCCTGAATCTTGGAAACGTCGGGTACAAGATAGAACTTCAAGCCTTCTGAGCCACCGGGTAACGTACACGAAAAAATTGCCAAAAAGACCATAATGGCAAGTAATGCCAGCATCATAAACTTGGTTATTCTTTCCAGACCTTTTTGAAGATCAAAAGAACAGACAAAAAAGCCCAAAACAATAACAACAACAGTAAAGATGCCCATCGTAACAGGTTGTGACATTACACCGTCGTAATAATCAGAAACACCTTGTGTAGAAAGTCCCTGCAAATCACCCTTTGCAGTAGAAATAAAATAACGGAACATCCAACCGGTTACAACGGTATAGAACATCATCAAAATGTAGCAACCTATCATGGCTGCATATCCATGAATATGCCACGCACTCTTCTTAGGTGCTAACGGCTTATAGATATTAGCAGGACTCTTCTGGCTGGCTCGTCCCAAAGAAAACTCCATAGTCATAATGGGGAGGCCGAAAATTGCCAAAAAGAAAAGATAAATCAACACAAAAATTGCGCCACCGTACATACCTACCATATACGGAAATTTCCAAACATTTCCGATACCGATAGCACAACCCGCAGACAAAAGTATAAATCCAAGTCTTGAACCAAGACGTTCTCTTGCCACAAAATCCACCTACCTATTTAAAGTAACGTCACAAAATCATCGTAACTATTCATTTAATTTTAGCACAAATACAATTTAATGTCAAATAAATAGGCAAAGATAAAAAAACGCACCTTAAACATTCTGTTTAAGGTGCGTTTTATAAAACAAAATTACTTGGCTCTGTAATAGACCTCATTGGTAATAACTACCATTGATTCAAGGTCCTCTTCGGTCACACCGGAACGCAATTTGACATCTTCGAGTCCAAAATTATTGCCCTTGCCTATATAAATTTTATGTGTATTGTTATCAATTCTTATACCGCTTTTGGTCTCCTTATTTATGGTCGAGTTGCTGATATAGAGCGTGTTATTCTGTTCACCGGAAGTTCCGCGCAGAATAATCGGTTGTTCCTCACCGATAACGGAACAGTTGTTCATATATACAACTATGTTGTCGTTTCCGTTTCCGCCGCCAATATATAATCCTGCTTTGTTATCACCTGCATTTTGCGTGTATCCCGATGGCATATCACAGTCTTTTATTGTTGCGTTTTCAACATAAGAAACAATATCATTACCTGTAAAGTAAAATCCGCCGTGGCCGAAACCCTCGTATGTTCCGCCGTTTACATACAGTTCACCTTTTGACTGAATACCCGAATGGGTTCCTGAAACATTGCAATTATTCATTGTAAGCGAACCGAAATTCACAACACCGATAGATGATGCAGTATAACCCTTACCGATTTCATATAAATAATTTGAGTATGCGTAGATATTACAATCGTTAAGAATGGCAAATCCGCCATTTTGAATCAACACTACCACAACAGACGACAGTTCATCAGAGCTTGATTTATATGTACCGCCGTTTACAATAACCGTATTAGTTCTTGTATTTATAGCAACCGTTCTCTCTTTGTCGCCGTCAATGCTTATACCGCTACCCAACAAACCGCCTTCAACAGTAATGGTCTTACCTCCGTCGATAGTCGTGTCGATAGCAACTTCGCATCCCTCAAAACTCAACGTTTTTCCACCGAGATTGAGTGTCATATCGCATAGGATTTCTATATCATCCTTTTCGACGGTGTCTTGCAACAACAAAACATACATTTTTGTTTTGCCTATAAAGGTTGCTGCAACTGCGTTTTCCCTATCCGAATCAGCAGTTTCAGTTTTTCCTTCATTAGCGGCAGCAACAGCACCGCTTGCAGTACTGAAAAACTCAAATTCATATCTTTTAAGCAATTCGTCAACAGAAAGTTTTGAGTCTGCATCTGAAACATCGGCAGTACCTGCACTTTTAGGTACAATGGGCTTGACCGTTTCAGAAGCCGTCACACTGTTTACTTTACTGTTAATACTATTATTACCATTATTGCTGCTTGCAGTTAATTTATCACCGCAGCTGCAAAAAATGAGAACCATTAAGAGCGCCAGAATAAGAGAAACTGATTTAAAACCCATATTCATACCAACACCTCAAAAGCAAAATATGCTGTTCTCATAATAGCATATCTTTTTTTGATAGTCAACAAAAGCCCCCTCGGAAACGTTTCCGAGAGGGTTTAAAGTTTAATTATTCAGCTTCAAAAGCATCTTTTCCGAGACCGCAAACGGGACACGCCCAATCTTCAGGGATATCCTCAAACTTGGTGCCGGGAGCGATTCCGCTATCAGGGTCGCCTATTTCGGGGTCATAGACATAACCGCAGGGACAAACGTATTTCATAAAAAACTTCCTTTCAAGCTAGATATAAATAAATTATATCCCTTTAATATGAAATTATTACTTAAAATATCTCTCGAGTAAGCCTTTAAGGGCTTTGCCGTGTCGAGCTTCATCGCGAGCCATTTCGTGAACGGTATCGTGAATAGCATCAAGACCGTTTTTCTTAGCAACAGATGCTAAATCAAACTTACCCTGTGTTGCGCCAAATTCGCAATCAACGCGCCATGCAAGATTATCCTTGGTTGTGGCTTTCATATTGGGTTCCAAAGTGCTGCCCAAAAGTTCAGCGAATTTTGCTGCGTGCTCAGCCTCTTCATAAGCTGCCTTCTCCCAGTAGAGACCGATTTCGGGATAGCCTTCACGGTGTGCAATACGAGCCATGCAGAGATACATACCTACCTCACTGCACTCACCCTGGAAGTTAGCCATCAACTGTTCCAAAATATATGCCTTATCTTCATCGGAAATGTCGGGGTTATTCTTAACTGTCTTTTCATAGATACCGAACTCGTGCTCAGCTGCAAGCTTACCTTCTTCCATCACCTTAAACTTGGAACCTGATACTTTACATACGGGGCATACGAAACCTTCGGGCATTACATCAGCCTCATGAACATAACCGCAAACAGGACATACAAACTTTTTCATAATAAATTTTCCTCCAAAATATAAATTTTAATTTTTTAATTTACAATCACTGCATAAACCTTGTAGGGTTAATTGGCAGTTATTAACCAAAATATTATTTTGTTTTACCACCGATTCAGTGACACTCAACGGGACTTCTACACCATCAAGATCGAGCACACCGCTACATCCGTCACAAACAAAATGCACGTGCGGTTGGATATTACCGTCAAACCTTTCAACTCCATTAACAGTGCCAAGACTTATTATTAGCCCCTGCTCCTTAAAAAGCGATAGGTTTCGGTAAACGGTACCTAACGACAGGTCAGGAATTTCAGGTTTTAACTTGGCAAATACCCAATCGGCAGACGGATGAACTTTTGTAGATTTTACGCAATTGAGAATTGCATCTCTCTTCTTAAAATGCTTAGTTCTCTGTTCCATTTTCGCCTCCCCTTTTCATTTCCACAAGTGTATTTCCTTGCTGTGACTTTAATATAACACATCTTTTTCTATTTGTCAATAGGAATTATTCTCATTTAGAAAAAATTTTTTTCAAATAATAAAATAAGCATCTGTTATGCAAAATTTAATTCGACACAACAGATGCTTTATATTTAAAGTATTATACAAATAAGACCTGAACAGCCCTCGTTTATAACCCTTTCAAGTGTTTCCTGCAAACGCATTCTTGCGTCTACGGGCATACGTGCCAGTTTGGTATGCAAGCCCTCATTGACAAGTTCGTGCAAGGATTTTCCGAAGATATTTGAATCCCATATCTTTGTCGGTTCTTCTTCAAACTCATTTAACAAGTACATAACCAAATCTTCACTTTGTTTTTCAGAGCCAACAATGGGGCTTACTTCAGTGGTAATATCCGCCTTCATCATATGGATTGACGGTGCAGATGCACGAAGTCGGACACCGTAACGTCCTCCCTGCTTTACTATTTCGGGTTCTTGCAACGAAAGTTCGTCTAGCTGCGGCATAACTATGCCGTAACCGGTTGCTTCAACCTCGTCAAGCGCATTCTTGAAACGGTAGTATTCTTTCTTGATTTTCGAAAATTCAACAATTTCCTTCATCAACTGCTGCTCGTTGTTTATCTCAACACCGGTTGATTCCTTCAAAACATCATAAAACAGTTTTCGGTCAACGTCGGCGGTAACAGTAGCACAACCGCAACCCAAGTCAACATTGCCGACGCCGCAATAGGTTACATTTTCACAATTAGCGAGTCGATTAGCAAAAGCATTTGCGTCAGACACCTTAAAAACGTTCTCTGCCGAGCACAGAATATCTCCATAAACCTTGTTTTGCAACCAGTGCTCACTGTCAAGTGCCGTTATCCACATCGGAAGTTTTATTTTTATCTCCTTTAAAGGAAACTCATAAAGCATTCCCGAGATAATATCGGTTATTTCTTTTTCACCAAGTTCAAGGCAGTTTACACATTTAACTCCAACACCGTATTTTTCGGATATCTCTTTTGCGAGATTCTGTGCTTCCTGCGATTCGGGATACATACTGTTAAGAAGAATAACAAAAGGCTTGTTGATGGCTTTAAGCTCATCTATTACTCTTTCCTCCGCCTCCATATATTCCTCTCGCGGAATATCACTTATACTGCCGTCGGTGGTGATAACCAAGCCTACGGTCGAGTGTTCGGTGATAACCCTCTTGGTGCCGTATTCTGCCGCCATATTGAATGGAACAGGTTCATCGAACCAGGGTGTCATAACCATTCTCGGATTGTCGTCCTCGATATAACCCAATGAACTTGGAACGATATATCCAACACAATCAATCAAGCGAACATTCATTCCTATATTGTTATCAATTTTGATTTCAACGCCTTTTTCAGGCACAAATTTCGGTTCAGTGGTCATAATTGTTCTGCCGCCTGCCGACTGTGGAAGCTCATCTGTTGCTCTGTCCCGTTGATACTCACTGACAATATTGGGAATCACAAGAGTGTCCATAAATTTCTTTATAAAGGTAGATTTTCCGGTTCTTACAGGTCCTACCACACCTATGTAAATATCTCCGCCCGTTCTTAAAGCTATATCACTGTAAATACTTGTACCTGTCATAAATATTCCTCCTGCTGTTTCTTACACGATAGATATTTATGAAGATGAAAAGTTAATTATGACAAAATAAAAAGCAGTACAAAACGTACTGCTTTAAACGCCTCGGCAATCAAAGTCGGGAATATATTCTTCGCCAACACTTGAAAGTTCCTGGGTATATATTTTTTCTATTTTGCTGTTTTCGGCAGCAAATAAGACCTTATTATGCTCCCTTAAAGTGATTTTTCGGTTTATTTCACTGAAATTTTCTAAATCACCGCAAGGGGTATATTGGCTCATAATACTCAATACCGCCCAAGGTACATTTTCCTCCACCCACTTAATGACGCATATCGCTTCATTGGTGGAGCGAGGCAGAATCAAGTGCCTGATAATAAGCCCTTTTTTGCACATTCCTCTTTCGTCGAAAACATTTTGCTTTACAATTTCGGCACAACGCATTATTGCCAGCTTTGCAACTTGTGGATAATCGTATGCGTTTGAATATCTCAACGCTTTATCGGCATCAAGGTATTTCAAATCCATTAAAAACACGTCAACAAAACGTGACGCAGCGTTTAAAGTCGCCTGAGACTCATAACCGCTTGAATTATAGACTATGGGTATCGGCGGTTTATAGATTTTAAACGCCTTTTCTATCTCGGTGACATAATGTGTAGGGTTAACAAGATTGATATTTTCAGCGCCCTTTTCGTACAATTCCTTAAAAATTTCCGCAAGACGCTCAACCGACACTGTCTTTCCCTTTATTTGATGGGAAATTTCACCGTTCTGACAGTACACGCATGAAAGAGAACAACCGCTGAAAAAGACGGTTCCAGATCCATTAGTACCCGAAATACAAGGCTCTTCCCAAAAGTGCAAGTCGGCTCTTGAAACGACCACCAAAGACGGAGCTTTGCAGTATCCGCCGTTATTTTCAAAATCAGTACGCTCGGCGTTGCATTTCTTAGGGCAAAGGTTGCAAATCATTTTTCCACCTTGCTTTGTTCCGACTTTTGTTTAACCGCCAACTTTTCAATCTTAATTCCCTGAGATTTCGGTTCTGCCGGCACGGGAGCCGTGTTGCGTTTTACTACTACCTTATCATAATATTTTTTAAACGAAACACGTCCTATAAAGTTATTGCGGCATTTAGGGCAGTTGAATTCGGCCCTGAAACTCTGACCCTTAAAGCCCCACGAAGAAACTCTTACACAAGCGGCACCGCATTTTTCACAGTCGAATTCCATCTTTTTTCTGTTTATAAGTGGACTCTTCAAATCTTTAATAATGTAGGCTTTAAATGTAAGTCGGTCATAGTAATTGTTTTCGCGAGTATCAACAATATAGCCTTTAAGACGGTCAAGGTTATACACCTTACGCAGAATTTCCGCACAAAGCAGGCTGTCATCCAATGCTCTGTGCAGACCGATACCGTCAATTGAGATCCCTAACGAAATGGCAGCATTGGCGACCGAAATTTGCGACTGAATATTACTGCCCTTTAAAATCATTTCATTTTGGGCGTACTTTTGCAAATCAATGTATCTCGCAATAAACGGAATCATATTCATATCACAACGCAGACGGAAATTTTCCAAAAGAACATAAAGGTCCGAATTGCTCCAAGTCATAGTAACGGCATCCTTTCCTGCCCATTCACAGTAAAGCATAACCGCCTGCTCGAATGACATACCCTTCTCGTTCATTTCCTCGGTCGTGATATTGGTTAGCCTTTGAAATCTACCGCTTAATTTCTTGGTAAAAGTAGACTTTATCAGAGCGCTGAACCGAGAGATCTCATTTAAGTTCTCATCAAGCTTCACCGCACCGATTTCAATAAGTTCATTAAAGCTTTTACCGTTTACTTTTTGGTAGGTAGTATTCCACTCATTATCAAGAATGATAAATTCCATTATTATCAGCCCTTTTTTAGTCTGCTTTCGGTCTTCATTCTGAGTTCTTTGCTTAAAATACGTTTTCTTAAACGGATGTTTTCGGGAGTAATTTCAACAAGCTCGTCCGACTTGATAAACTCCAAAGCCTGTTCAAGACTGAGAATTGACGGAGGAACAAGTTTTAATGCATCATCACTGCCTGCGGCACGCATATTAGTCGCAGCTTTGCGTTTACAAACATTACAAACGATATCCTCGTTCTTGGGGTTTTCACCAACAATCATACCCTCATAAACAGGTACACCGGGTCCTATAAACAAACGGCCTCTTGCCTGTGTATTGAACAAACCGTAACTGCAACTTTCCCCTGATTCGTGAACTATAATAGAACCTGTAAGACGGTTTTCAATATCGCCTTTATATTCCTCATAGCCGTGGAAAATATGGTTCATAATTCCGTTACCGTTTGTATCGGTCATAAATTGCGAACGATAGCCGATGAGTCCGCGTGCAGGAATAACGAATTCCAAGTGAGTAAGCCCTGTTTCCCTTGTTCCCATGTTTTGAAGTTCTGCATGTCGTGAACCCAAACGTTCCATAACCGAGCCAACATATTCTTCGGGCACCTCAACCATAAGCAATTCAATAGGTTCCAGCTTCTTACCGTTTTCGTCGGTCTTGTAGATAACCTCGGGAGGTGAAACCTGGAATTCATAGCCTTGACGGCGCATAGTTTCAATAAGAATGGACAAATGCAGTTCGCCTCGTCCCGAAACCTTAAAAGTATCGGCCGAGTCGGTTTCCTCAACACGCATGGAAACGTTAGTTTCAACCTCTTTAAACAGACGGTCGCGCAGGTTTCTCGACGTTACAAACTTACCCTCTTTACCCGCAAAAGGTGAGTTATTTACCATAAAGTTCATCGAGATGGTAGGCTCATCTATCTTAACAAAAGGCAGCGGCTCTATATGTTCGGGATCGCAAACAGTCTCGCCAATATTCAGGTCGCTGATACCTGCAACCGACACAAGTTCACCGAAAGGCGCTTCAGCGACTTCAATACGTTTAAGTCCCTCAAATATAAACAACTTGGTAATCTTAACATTACGGCTTGTACCGTCCTCGCGGCAGAGTGCAACATTCTGACCGACTTTAAGAGTACCGCGTTCAACCCTGCCAACACCGATTCGACCGATATAATCATCATAGTCGATATTGGAGAAAAGTACCTGAGTAGGACCATTGGGTTCACCTTTGGGCGCATCTATTTCATTTACAATAGCATCGAACAGGGGCTTTAAATTTTCTCCCTTAACATCGGGCGCTAACGAAGCATAGCCGTCACGTCCGGAAGCGAAAACAACAGGAAACTCAATCTGTTCATCATCGGCACCAAGTTCAATAAAGAGGTCTAAAACTTCATCAACGACCTCCAAAGGACGTGCCATGGGTCTGTCGATCTTATTTACAACAACGATGGCCTTTTTGCCAAGTCCCAGAGCCTTGTTCAGAACAAAACGGGTCTGTGGCATACAGCCTTCAAACGCGTCAACCAGCAATACAACACCGTCAACCATCATCAAAATTCGTTCTACCTCACCACCGAAATCGGCGTGTCCGGGAGTATCAACAATATTTATCTTAACACCGTTATACATAACGCTGGTGTTTTTAGAAAGAATGGTAATTCCTCTTTCTTTTTCAAGGTCATTCGAGTCCATTACTCGCTCGTCGACCTGCTCATTCTGACGGAACGTTCCACTCTGTTTCAACAACTGGTCAACCAAAGTAGTCTTACCGTGGTCAACGTGAGCAATTATAGCAACGTTTCTGATATTTTCTGCTGCCTGCATTCTATCTACTTCCCTTATTTTAATTAAAGTTATATGTAACTAATGTATTATATCAAAATAATTCCCTTTCTACAAGTACCAACTGTCGAAAACATAAATAATTTGCAAAAGTAAAGAAAAAAAGAAACGACAATCCATCAGTTGATAGATTGTCGTTTCTTTATGGTGAGCTATCGGGGAATCGAACCCCGGACACCTTGATTAAAAGTCAAGTGCTCTGCCAGCTGAGCTAATAACTCACAGTTGTCTTAGCGACCTTGTTATTATATCAACAGTATTCGCATTTGTCAACAATAATATTTTAATTTTGCAAACTTTTTTCTTTAATTTATGCAGCAGGCAACATACATTGCCTGCTGCTCCGACTTTTTTAAAGTGTTTTAATAACTACAACCGATTTTGCAGGAAGAATAAAGCTATCAGCTGCATCGCATTCGGTTGTTTCAAGAGTTGCATTAGCATCGTTAAGTATTTTTGTATACCTTACGTTCTTGAACGGTGTGCCTTCAAACGAAATCTCCTGTTCCTCTGCCGTAGCATTAACAAACATAATAGCGTTAACAGTGCCGTCGGTAGCGCCCAAAGCCGGACAGTTGATATTACCGGTCTTTACATCGACTGCTTTGCCCAATTTATAAAGCTCATTGAACATAGGAAATACATAATATGCCTTAGTTGGCTGACGTGTATAATAGTCAAACAACGCGCCGTAAGACAAATAATCGGCAGTATAAAAGTCAAGCTGGTCAACATATCTGTGAAGCAAGACCATAACATGAGCAATATCTACCATGTGCTCAGTGTTTCCGTGACGCATGAACTGAGGATTCCACTCATTCAAAATGCTCTCAACGTGGTTCATGCCTCTACTATCCAGTTGCTTTCTGACATACTCAGCCTGAACAAACGCTCTCGGGCCTGCTGAATAGGTATGCCAAGTAAAGAAATCCATCGGTGACTTAGTTTCGGGAGCATTGATATAATCCATAAACTCATTGAAGAAAGTAACAAAATACTTGTATCGAGGTGATACATTAGCATTTTTAATTTCCTCAGCCGAAGCCTCACCTGTCATACAGGCATAGAATCCGCAACTTGCATATCCACCAATCTTAATTTCGGGGAATTCCTTACGGAGATGGTTTGAAACTACGCGGTAGAGTTCGAAAAACTGCTCCTTTGTGCCCTTCCAGCAAGGATTCTCCTCAATAACATCACTGTTATCGGGCTCGTTCCAGATTTCCCAATACTTTATATCGTAATGGAAACCATCTGCCCAACCGTGATTGTAATGGCGAATAATATTGGCGCAAATTCTTGCAAACTTCTCATAATCTTTTGGCGGATAGATGTGATAAGCCTTGATTTTATGACCGTTTTCGATGGTAGTACCCAAGCGATAAAACGGCTCAACACCTGCATTTTTGAGGTTGGTGATAAGCAGATCGGTAAAGGTAAAATCATACGAGGCAGGATCGTTTTCGTCAGCATCCTTGTCGGTAAAAATGTTCCAAATATCAACGAAACGGGCACCGCCGAAAGTACCACCTGTATCGTGCAGGCGGCTAAACGGAATTCCTGCTTCGGTTAAATAGTGGAAGTTATCGAAATTATAATAACTGGCTATGGGACCGTTATTTACACCGTGCATAGGTTTTACAGGACCCCATATATTACCAAAATCACAATTTAAAGTAATCATAAATATATCTCCTTAAAGAATCATATATATCTATAATGACATAAAAGCAAGAAACTGTCAATAAACAAGACAGAAATTATTATTAAATCAAGACTTTTGAGAGAAAATCCTTTAATCTCGGGTGCTTGGGATTATTAAAGAATTCATCAGGTGCCGCCTGTTCCATAATAACACCCTCGTCGATAAAGACGATCTCGGTACCGACTTCCTTCGCAAATCCCATTTCGTGTGTGACAACGACCATGGTCATACCGTCTTTTGCCAAAGACTTCATAACCTCCAAAACCTCACCGACCATTTCGGGATCCAAAGCACTGGTAGGTTCGTCAAAAAGCATAACCTCAGGGTCCATACAAAGAGCACGGACAATAGCAACACGCTGTTTCTGTCCACCGGAAAGCTTTGAGGGATACTCGCCTGCTCTGTCCCTTAAACCGACTTTATCAAGCAATTCGTATGCCTTAGCTTCTGCCGATTCAACAATTTCCTTTGAGGAACGGATGTCAGCCTCATTATAAGGTTTGTTGAAAAATCGCTTGATTTTAGCATCACGTGATTTCTTTTTGGCAATATGAATCGGTGCAAGGGTCATATTCTGTAAAACGGTTTTATTGTTAAAAAGATTGAAATGCTGGAAAACCATACCGATTTTTTGGCGATGAACATTTATATCAACCTTCTGGTCGGCAAGGTCAACATCATGGAAGAAAACATTGCCTGATGTGGGGTCTTCCATACAATTAAGGCAACGCAAAAGCGTACTTTTACCCGAACCGGAAGGTCCTAAAATAACCTTTATTTCACCTTTTTTTATGGAAAGATCGACGCCTTTAAGGACTTCTATGTCACCAAAACTTTTATAAAGATTACATACTTCTATCACTCTTCCTCAAGCTCCTTTCCATAATTTTAACAAGCATACTGATAAAGAGAACCAGTACAATATAGATAACAGCCATTGCCAAATACGGCACCATAAACTCGTATGTATTAGTACCGATGTTATTAAACGCTTTATAAAGGTCGGTTGCGCCGATGAAGCTGACAACAGAGGTTTCCTTTATAAGAGTAATAAACTCATTACCCATTGTAGGTAAGATATTCTTAATAGCCTGCGGAATGACAATTTTTATCATAGACACAGAAAAACTTAAACCTAATGATCGTCCGCCTTCCATCTGTCCCGGATCAACCGACATAATACCGCCACGCATAATTTCAGAAATATATGCACCGCTATTAAGACCAAATACAATAACCGCAACGGTGACAGAAGGCAGGTTTACTCCCATCAAAGGCAACAAAACGTAGTAAAGCAGCAAAAGTTGAACTACAATAGGTGTTCCTCTGAAAAATGCAACATAAACACCACAAACATTGTTTAAAACTCTCGGCAATCGTTTATACTTAGGCATTACGCGCACAGCCGCAATAAGAGTACCTATCACAGCGCCGATAATCAAGCCAAGCACCGCTATAATAACCGTGTTTTTAAGACCTTCAAGCATAACTTTATATCCGTCATACTCGACAAAGTTCTCGTAAAACACCTCAATTTTTCTTCCAAAATTTCCCATAATATTTTCCTTCTAAAATAAACAAATGCCTCACCGTTTCCGATGAGGTATTTGTTAATTAAATAATTATTTATCTGAGCTCGTTAAGGGATTCGGTAATGAACTTAGCAGGTGCAGAGTCAATAACAACATAGTTAATGTTGCCATTGAGCATATCCTGAACTGCCAAAGAACCGTTCTTATAACCAACGGTTGTTACCTTGAATCCTGCAAAGCCCCAACTCTCATCGCCTTCGCAATAGAACTTACCGGTTGTGCCGTTCTGAACACCGATCTTAACGTCCTTACCAAAAGAGTTCAAAATCTTTTCAACGTCAGCAGCAGTCTTGCAATCGTCGAACTTAGCATCATCGCTACGTACGATAAGTTTCTGAGATGCTGAATAGTAAGAATCGGTAAATGTTACGTGCTCTTCGCGGTCGGGCTTGATGGTAAGACCTGCCATTGCGATATCACACTTATGCTGACCAACGGAAAGACATACAGCGTCAAAATCCATATCCATAATTACAAGTTCTTGGCCAAGATACTGTGCAAAGAGATATGCGATTTCCATATCAATGCCGAGGTACTTGTCACCCTGAGTATACTCAAACGGTTCAAAATGAGCATTTGTAGCAACAACAAGCTGTTCCTTGGTTGTGTCTAATTTAGCAGAAGTAACAGGTGTGGGAGTGCCGTCACCAAAATACTTGTTGCAAATTTCGTCGAACTTTCCGTTAGACTTGATTTCTGCAATGAAAGCGTTAGCTTTTGCCAACAATTCGGGCTGATTCTTGTCAACACCGAAAGCATATTCTTCTTCGGTAAGGTTGATTTCGATAACCTTTGCAGTGATGGTATCTTCTTTACCGCAGCCTGCCATAGCACAGATACCAAGCATCATTACGATGCAGAGAACTAAGGATAAAATCTTCTTCATTTTTAAAATTCCTCCAAAACTTTTTATTTGTTCACAGTATAACACTGAGTGAATAAAAATGCAATAGTTTTCTTAAATTTTGTATATTCAAACAGATTAAGCCAGACCGTTTTTCTTCAAAACCTTCAAGAGATTCATGGCGATAGTAAACTGTCCCATCGGAGTGGGGTGAGTAAAATCAGCCATTACAAATCGGCTTGATGTAAGCAATTTTTTGCCATTTACATATACAATTTTGTCAAAGCCCGTGTTTTTAATGGCACGTCTTACAAGTTTCCTGCTCGGTTCCGTACGTTCGGTCACTATTAGATTATCAATGATTACCAACGGCTTATCGGAATGAGCGGTCTTATATTGTTTTATAAGATACTCTATTCTTTCCACCAGTTCTTCATCGGGAATTGTCTTATAAACATTGGTAGCAACCTCGCAAACCGCATAATCGTAATCGCTTCTTGAAGCAATATAATCGCTCATTGCATGGCTCACGTGACACGAACCCGGGAAACCTTTATTGAACACATCGGCATTCATCTCGGCACCCAAGATATTTACGAAAGTGTTGCTTGTCAAGCACGAAAGAGAGCCATGGGTTATGGACGAGCCGTAGAAAAGTACCTTCTTCTGCGGTTTTTCGCAATCCTTGGGAGGTCTTACATCGCCCTCAACATCCACCAACTGCATTTTGCAGGCAGGCAACAAAACACGGATAACGCCAACGTCAAAATTATGTCCCTCATTTTTAGACTTTTCAATAAGCTTTTCCAGTCCCTTAGGCTTATTTATAACAATTTCATTAAGTCCCGGGTTAAGATTCATAGGATCAAACCACACCCAACCCGACGGAACACCGCCGTAATATAGTTGTACGGGAAGATATGCATTTTGGTCGTTGCTTACAACATAGACCTTAACTACTGCCCTATCCCCGTTCATAACAAAGCGGATCTCAACACCGGTCGTGTGCGGAGCAACAACATCGCGGGCTCTTGCATTAAGCTGTTGTCTTGTTTCTTCCGGCACACGATACATCACGGTGCCGAACTCTCCTTCGCCTACCGCATCGATATTATGAAGTTCAACATTATTATATATCATAGCATTACTCTCCTTTTAAAACACGTTTGCTTCGGCTTCACGAATATGTTTTACACCAATCACTGTAATACCGTAGTCACCTTTAAGATTCGAAAGAGATGATTTAGGGACAATACACTTTTTAAATCCTAAACGGGCAGCCTCAACTATTCGGGCGTTTATCCTTGAAACACTGCGAACCTCACCCGAAAGTCCAATCTCACCGATAGCCACGACATCTTCGGGAATAGGCTTGTCCACGATGCCCGAAATAAGTGCCAATGCCACGCTCAAATCTGCGGCAGGTTCATCAATTCTCAAACCACCGACAACGTTAAGATATGTATCAGATGCCGAAAACCTGAAACCGAGACGTTTTTCCAGAACAGCCAATATAAGATTTAATCGGTTCAGATCAAAGCCGGTTGACATTCTTCTTGCATTGCCGTAACCGGAAGCAGAAACAAGGCTTTGAATTTCAGAAAGAATAGGACGCGAGCCCTCCATCACGCAGGTGATACAGTTGCCCGATATATTTACGTTACGCTCAGACAAAAGTGCTGCCGACGGATTCTGCACCTCGACAAGTCCTGTATCCGACATTTCAAAAACGCCAATTTCGTTGGTTGAACCGAAACGGTTTTTAACTGCCCTCAAAATTCTGTAAGAATAATTGCGTTCGCCTTCAAAATAAAGAACCGCGTCAACAATATGCTCCATAACCTTGGGTCCTGCAATAGCGCCGTCCTTATTTACGTGACCCACAATAATTATAGGTATATCGAGAGATTTTCCGACACGAAGCAGTATATTGGTGCACTCTCTTACCTGTGTAACACTTCCTGCCGACGACTGAATTTCCGAATGATTCATAGTCTGAATAGAGTCTATCATAACAACATCGGGTTTATGTTGCCTTATGTATTCAGCCACCGATTCAACATCGGTTTCGGTCATGATAAGCAAATTATCTCCATCAACATCAAGACGGTCAGCGCGAAGTTTTAACTGCTTTGCCGATTCCTCACCCGAAACATAAAGAACCTTTTTATCACGGTTTAAAGTTTGGCAGGTCTGCATTAAAATTGTTGATTTGCCAATACCGGGGTCACCGGAAAGCAGAACAACCGAACCTTTTACCAGTCCACCGCCCAAAACACGATTAAATTCACTAATACCTGTATCATAGCGAATCTCATCCTCGGTTGAAATCCCGGACACCGAGCAGACCTCAGCAGATTTGAAGTTCTTTAACGAAGCACCGCCCTTGCTTACAGTCACGACCTCTTCATTCATTGTATTCCAAGCCCTGCAACCCGGGCATTGACCCGACCATTTGGGCGAAGAATATCCGCATTCAGAGCAGACGTAGGATGTTTTTACTTTTTGCGGCACTGTCATTCACCTTCTTGCAAATCATCATTATAATTCATTATACCGCAAAGAATTGAAAATGCCAACTCATTTCTGTAATTTTTTTGTTTTAAATTGTCAAGGTCGTTTGAATTACTTAGAAAACCGCACTCGATTATCACCGCAGGAACGGTAGCGTTAAAAAGCAGATATATATCCCTTGTAGCCTTTTTTACAGTTCTCTTATTATTTGGTTGAAGCTTTTCTGCAACCGAAGTCTGCACACATTCTGCCAAAGTCACAGAATCCCCATAGGGTGAATAAAACACCTGCGCACCGTTTGGCTGCGATGTGGTGTATTTGTTCATATGGATACTTATAAAAATCGAGTTTTTGTATTTTTTCATCAATGACAATCGATTTTTCATATCCTTGACCTTTTTTGTTCCCGACTGTTCCCCATCCGTATCGGTGGATTTATCTGTACTTCGCACCATCACTGTTTTTAACCCTAATGCTCTTGTCACTCTTTCAAGTTCCAAAGCCATTTCTAAATTAAGATCCTTTTCCAAAGTTCCGTCGCTTGCCACTGCCCCACCGTCAAACCCGCCGTGACCTGCATCGATGATGATTACATTAGTGTCCGATGGTTTGACACTGACTATGCGTTCTTGCGTGTCGGGTTGTGCGGCAAACGTAAAAGTTATGACCGACATCATCACAAGAACCAGTGCCGCTATTAAAATTCTTCTTGACACAAAATCACCCGCCGTTTTTTGCGTTTAGCAAGATTTAATGCACAATTTCACACTATACAATTACTACAAAAAACCCGCCGACTTTGCCGACAGGTTTAGAATCATATAACGCTCTTATCTTTTAGCGCACTTACAATTCCACCCAAAGCAGAAAACAGTGCAACCATACCCAACTTTATAAAAAACATCTTGCTGAATGAAGCAGTACCGGATAATGCAGCAAAAAGTGCAAGGCTAAGATAGTACATTCCACCTGCCGAAAGACCTACATACAAAATCTTGTATTTCAGTTTTTTAGCCGCAACAAAGCCGCCAAAGAATGACGATAAGCAGAGTATCACAATAGAAACAACACCCGTCACGGTATCATTAAAATCAACCGACGACATTATTAGCGCAAAAACCATCATAAGCAGCAAAGCGGAAATATGCGCAACTGCGGCACCAATGACCGACGATTTCAAAAATTTTTTAACGTCAACATCATAAGTTTTCATAAAAAAACACCGTCCCGTAAATAAATACGGAACGGTTCTTTTAATTATTACTATTATTTTTTTGCAGCCTGATCGTGAACAGTGTTATTAACCGACAAAGCCCACTTCATAACCTGCATTTTAGAATGGTCAACAGGAGATTCAACTATATAGCAATCGTCCTTAACAGAGATGACCTTAACAACAAAACCGCCGATGGTAACGATTTCATCACCAATCTGAACGTTGTTTCTTTGTTCTTCTTCCTTTTTTTGCTTCTTCTTTTGCGAACGATTCATAAAGAAAATCATACCGCCGAAAATAGCAACCATAACAAGCATATAAGCCATTGAACCCATTTTTTGTACCTCCAAAATTTATCAAAAACTATTCTACACTAAACTTTTCCATTTTGCAAGTGGAATTTATATTCTACGTCCCAATTTTACAATATATTCATTTTTAAAAGCATCGAAGGTTCCATTATCGAGGTTTTCTCTGATTTTTTCCATCAAGGTGTTGTAAAAATAAAGGTTATGTTCTACCGTAAGTCGTTGACCGAGCATCTCGCCGGCTTTTATCAAATGGCGGATATACGCTCTCGAATGCCTACGGCAAGCAGGGCACTGACAACCGACTTCTATCGGGTCAGGATCGTCCTTATATTTCTCGTTATTTATATTGATTATTCCGTCCCAAGTGAAAAGATGTCCGTGTCTTGCGTTTCGGCTGGGCATTACGCAATCAAAAAGGTCAACACCTCGGCTGACACCTTCAATAATATTGACAGGCGTTCCAACTCCCATTAAGTATCTCGGCTTTTCGGTCGGCATAAATGGTTCAACCTGCTCAATAATATGGTACATAACTTCGGCAGGCTCACCAACCGCCAGACCGCCTATTGCATATCCGTCAAGGTCAAGTTCCCTTATCTGCTTCATGTGTTCAACACGAAGGTCGTCATAGGTACAGCCCTGATTGATACCGAAAAGCAACTGATGGGGATTGACAGTTCCCTCCATTGAATTCAGCTTATCCATTTTAATTTTGCAACGTTTAAGCCAACGCAAAGTCCTATCGCATGACTGCTTTGAATAGGAATGTTCAGCGGGATTCTCAACGCACTCATCAAACGCCATAGCAATGGTCGAGCCGAGATTTGACTGTATCGTCATACTCTCCTCGGGACCCATAAATATCTTCTTACCATCTATATGCGAACTGAAAGTTACGCCTTCCTCAGTGATTTTACGGAGCGAAGATAACGAAAACACCTGAAATCCACCACTGTCGGTCAAAATAGGTTTCTGCCAACCCGTAAACTTATGGAGTCCTCCCATTTTTTTAATCAGATCATCGCCAGGCCTCAGATGCAAATGGTATGTATTGCAAAGCATAACCTGAGTTCTGAGATCATCATTCATATCAAAAGCTGAAACACCGCCTTTAATAGCCGCGCAGGTTGCAACATTCATAAAAGCAGGCGTCTGAACGGTGCCGTGAACGGTTTTGAATTCACCGCGTCGGGCACTCCCCTCTTTTTTCAAAACTTTAAACATAATATATAATCCTTTAAAATTTAATTCGTGCCCAAGGCACACCTTAATTCTTCACTTTTCACTGTATAAAGGATCACGTCCTTTATACTATAAGCATCGCATCACCAAAGGAAAAGAATCTGTATTTTTCATCAACCGCATGGTTGTATACTTCCATTGTAAGATCGTAACCCGCAAATGCGCTTACAAGCATTATTAGTGTACTTTCGGGAAGATGAAAATTTGTAAGCAATCCATCCATACACTTGAATTTGTAGCCGGGGTAAATAAAAATGCTTGTGTCATCACTGCATTCGCAAATTTCACCTCTTTGAGCAGCACTTTCAATAGTTCTGCAAGAGGTAGTACCCACACATATTACTCTTCCGCCGTTTTTCTTGGTTTCATTTATCAAATCGGCGGTTTTTTGCGGTATATAATAGTGTTCCGAGTGCATTATATGATCCTTTATATCATCTGCCTTAACGGGTCTGAATGTGCCAAGACCGACATTTAAGGTAACGAATCCTATATTTACACCCTTTTCTTTGATCTTTTCAATATATTCCTCAGTAAAATGCAACCCTGCTGTCGGCGCCGCCGCCGAGCCGGGATCCTTAGAGTAAACAGTCTGGTAGCGTTCCTTATCCTCTAACTTTTCGGTGATATACGGAGGCAACGGCATTTGACCGACGCGATCAAGTATATCGAAAAACACGCCGTCATAAATAAATTTCACAAGTCGATTGCCTTCATCAACTATATCAACGATCTCGCAGGAAAGTTCATCATTAAACTTGAAAACCTTGCCGATTTTCGCCTTTTTACCTGGACCTGCAAGGCACTCCCAAATATCAATGCCGTGTTGTTTAAGCAAAACGAACTCAACAACCGAGCCGGTGTCGGTACGTGTGCCGAAGATACGAGCAGGAAGAACTCTTGTATCGTTCATAATAAGGCAATCGCCTGCATTAAGATGGTCTATCAGATTCAAGAACTTGGCGTCTTTGTATGTATTACCATTACGGTCAACACAAAGCAACCGTGAAGATGTACGAGGTTCTACCGGCGTTTGTGCGATAAGTTCTTGCGGTAAATTATAGTAAAAATCGCTTTTTTTCATATATATTCTCCGAAATGTCACAAAATTTTATAAGAGTAATAAAATGTATTTGACAAACAAACAGCATAAATGTATAATTTATTAGATAAAAGATTACCTTGCTTATTATAGAGCAATTCGCAAAATTTATCAACCATAATTTATATAAAACTGAAAAGGTGATACATAATGAAAAAGTACAGTGTCGGTATTATCGGTGCTACCGGTATGGTAGGCCAGCGTTTTGCCACTTTGCTTGAAAACCATCCTTGGTTCGAAGTGAAGGTTTTGGCAGCAAGCGGCAGAAGCGCAGGAAAAACTTATAAGGAAGCCGTCGGCAACCGTTGGGCAATGAAAACCGCAATGCCCGAAAAATTCAGCGATATGATAATTATGAACGCAGAAGATGATATTGAGAAGATCGCAAGTTCGGTTGACTTTGTTTTCTGCGCAGTTAATATGAAGAAGGACGAAATCAAGGCTTTGGAAGAGGCTTATGCAAAGCATGAGTGCCCTGTTATCTCCAATAACTCGGCTCACCGCTTTACTCCCGACGTTCCTATGGTCGTTCCCGAGATCAATGCTGATCACATCGAAATCATTGAGGCTCAGAGAAAACGTCTTGGCACTAATCGTGGCTTCGTTGCAGTTAAATCCAACTGCTCGTTGCAAAGCTATGTTCCTGCACTCTATCCTTTGGATAAGGATTTCGGCGTAGAAGACGCTTTGGTTTGCACATATCAGGCAATCTCCGGTGCAGGCAAAACCTTTGAAACCTTCCCCGAAATTGTTGATAACGTAATTCCTTTCATTGGCGGCGAAGAAGAGAAGAGTGAGAAAGAACCTCTTAAAATCTGGGGTCACATTGAAAACGGCGAAATCGTTAACGCAGAGAAGCCCCACTTTACTGCACAGTGCCTCCGTGTTCCCGTTTCGGACGGTCATATGGCAGCTGTTTTCGTAAGGTTTAAAAACAAGCCTTCCAAGGAACAGATCTTAAAAATTTGGAGCGAGTACAAGGGCGCAGCACAGGAATTAGAACTCCCCAGTGCACCCAAGCAGTTCCTTAACTACTTTGTTGAGGACAATATGCCCCAGAGTAAACTCAACCGCGACTTAGAGGGCGGTATGGCAATTTCGATAGGCAGACTCCGTGAGGACACACAGTATGACTACAAGTTTGTCTGCCTTTCTCACAATACCCTTCGTGGTGCAGCAGGCGGTGGCGTTTTGCTTGCAGAACTTTTGGCTGCCAAAGGCTATTTTGACTAAATCAACACTAAATTTTTAGGAGTGTTTTTATGAAAAAGAGAATTTTTACCGGATGCGGTACAGCTCTTGTAACCCCTTTTAACGACGACAGTTCGGTTAATTATCCAAGACTCCATCAACTTATCGAAGAACAAATTGCAGGCGGTGTCGACGCACTTGTAATCTGTGGCACTACCGGTGAATCTGCAACTTTGGACAATGACGAGCATTGCCGTGTTTTAGAAGAAGCTGTTAAAACAGCAAACGGCCGTATTCCCATTATTGCAGGTACAGGAAGCAACGATACAATGTACGCCGCACAATTATCACAGCATGCTGAATCTTTGGGCGTAGACGGTCTTTTGATGGTAACTCCCTATTACAATAAGACTTCGCAGAACGGTCTTATCAACCATTACTTCTATGTTGCTGACCGCGTAAAGACACCTATCATTCTTTACAACGTACCCAGCCGTACAGGTGTTAACATCAAGCCTGAGACCTATAAGGAACTCTCCAAACACGAAAATATTGTTGCAGCAAAGGAAGCTAACGGTGATATTTCTTCTGTTGCCGCTACAAAAAGTCTTTGCGGTGACGATTTGGATATTTACTCAGGTAATGACGACCAGATAGTTCCCATTTTGTCTTTGGGCGGCATCGGTGTTATTTCTGTTCTTTCCAACATCTGTCCCAAGGAAGCACACAATATTTGCGAAGAGTTCTTCAAAGGTAACATTCAGAAATCAAGAGAGTTACAGTTAAAATACATCAGCCTTATCAACGCTCTTTTTAGTGATGTTAACCCCATCCCCGTAAAAGAGGCAATGAATATGATGGGACTCGGTATGGGTCCGTTGAGACTTCCTCTCTGTCCTATGACCGACAATGCTCGCGAAGCTTTGCGTCAGGAACTCATTAAGCATGGACTTTTAAAATGACCTAAATCAGCCGAAGTTGATACTTCGGCTTTTTTAAAAGGAGAAACAAAATGACCAAGATTATCATTAACGGTTGTAACGGTAAAATGGGTAAGGCTGTTGCCTCCGCCATTTCAAAACGCAACGATTCAACCGTTTTTGCAGGCGTTGACATTTATAACGAAATCCGTAACGATTTTCCTACCTACTCGACCATTAATGAGGTTTCGGGTGGAGATGTTATAATTGATTTTTCAAATCCTGCTTCTCTTCCCTCTCTTTTAGAATATGCAGTGACAACAAAAACTCCTATCGTTATTGCAACGACAGGCTATTCCGAAGCGGATATTGAAAACATAAAAGAGGCAGCAAAAGCCATTCCCGTTTTCTTCACTTTCAATATGTCACTCGGAATCAATCTGCTTTGTTCACTGGCAGTAACGGCATCAAAGATCTTAGGTGATGGTTTTGATGTCGAAATAGTCGAGAAACACCACAATCAAAAGGTTGATGCCCCAAGTGGTACCGCTATAATGCTCGCAAATGCAATAAACGAGGCAAACAGTAACAAATACAAATATGTTTACGACCGCCATTCTGTAAGAGAAAAGCGTGACCCCAACGAAATCGGTATGCACGCTGTTCGCGGTGGCAGTATTGTTGGTGACCACGATGTAATATTTGCAGGTCACGACGAAGTTATAACTCTTTCTCACTCAGCATATTCCAAAGAGGTCTTTGCAGTTGGTGCAGTCAACGCAGCAGTTTTCATTTCCAATAAACCTGCCGGTCTTTATGATATGAAAAACTTAATAGAAAACAAATAAGATACAACAAAAAGCCTCTGTCAAAATTGACAGAGGCTTTTAATTTATAATCTTGGACTATTACAAAAGTGTTAACAACACACCTGCGGCAACCGCTGAGCCGATAACACCCGCAACGTTCGGTCCCATAGCGTGCATAAGGAGATAGTTGTTGGGGTTTTCCTCACGACCGACCTTCTGCGCAACACGGGCAGCCATTGGGACAGCAGAAACACCTGCCGCACCAATAAGAGGATTGATCTTGCCCTTGGTTATAATATACATTAATTTGCCGAAAAGAACACCACCAGCTGTTCCGATAGCAAATGCACACAAGCCCATAGCAATAATCTTTAAGGTATCTATTGTCAAGAAGGTTGAGCCTGTTGTTGTCGCACCAACCGTCAAACCTAAGAAAATAACAACGATGTTCATAAGTTCATTCTGCGCTGTCTTTGCCAAGCGGTCAACAACGCCCGACTCTTTAAACAGGTTGCCAAGCATAAGCATACCGACAAGAACTGCCGCATCAGGCAAAAGAAGGGAAACAACGATAGTTACAAGCACAGGGAAAATAATCTTCTCGGTCTTTGAAACATTTCTTAACTGTTCCATCTTAACCGCACGTTCCTTCTTAGTTGTAAGAAGTCGCATAATGGGCGGCTGAATAACAGGAACCAGAGCCATATAAGAGTAGGCAGCAACAGCGATAGGACCGAGAGCATGAGGTGCAAGTTTAGAGGTAACGAAAATAGCGGTAGGACCGTCAGCACCGCCGA